>CAQVQZ010000189.1 GCA_948902155.1 uncultured Oscillibacter sp. | reverse complement strand
CGTCCGGTCCCCCAGGCGCATGATGGACCCCTTGCCGTACATTTTCTCGATCTGGCTCATGGCGCTGTCAATGGCCTTCTTTTTGTCCGACGCCGGGGCCGCGGTGGGCAGCGGCGCTTTCTCCTTTGCCATGCTGATTTCCTCCCGATTAGTTATATAAATAGTTCATAAAATGCTTTTCCGGCACGATTACAGGTCAAATTCCTCCGGCTCCCGGGGGAAGATGGCGGCGCAGAGGATGTAGGCGACGATGCCGCTGCCGCCCATGGCGGTGAACACGATCCAGGCCAGCCGCACCAGGGTGGGGTCCAGGCCGAAGTACTGGGCGATGCCGCCGCAGACGCCGTCCACCATTTTGCCCTGGCCGATTTTATAGAGTCTCTTTTCCATGACGCTCCTCCTTACTCATATCTCCCGGCAGAGGGTGCCCAGCACCACTCTGGGAATCTTGTGATGGTCCTTGATAATCTGTAAATCCCCGAAGCCCTGGCTCCGCATCAGCCGGAGCACCGCGTCCGCCTGGCCGACGCCAACCTCGAAATACAACCGCCCGCCGGGGACCAGGGCCTCTTTCCACTGTTCGCTGATGACGCGGTAGAAGTCCAGGCCGTCCGCCCCGCCGTCCAGGGCCAGACGGGGCTCGTAGTCCCGGACGGAGACTTCCAGCCCGGCGATGTCGGCGGCGGGGATGTAGGGCGGGTTGCCGACGATGCAGTGGAATTCCCCCAGGGACCGGGCGGGCTTCTCCCGGGCGTCCATCTGGACGGGCATGACCCGGGCGGAGAGATTGTTCCGCCGGATGTTCTGGCGGCAGATTTTCAGGGCGCCGTCATCCAGCTCCCCCAGCACCACCCGGGCCTGGGGGCACTGGGAGGCGATGGCCAGCCCCACGCAGCCGCTCCCGGCGCAGAGATCCAGCACCCGGCAGTCCCCCAGCGTCCGTATGTAGGCGATGGCCTGCTCCGCCAGCACCTCGGTGTCGGCCCGGGGGATAAGCACGTCCCGGGAGATGTCCAGGGGGAGGCCGTAAAACTCCCACTCGCCGATGAGGTAGGCCACCGGCTCCCCGGCCATGCGCCGCTCCACCAGCCGCCGGACCTGGGCCTCCCGCTCCGGGGAGGCGTACAGGCGGCTGTCCCGCTGGAGCTCCTCCCGGCTCTTGCCGGTGCCGAAGCACACCAGCTCCCGGGCCTCCAGGGTAGCGGCCTCCACGCCGCTCTCCCGGAGCCGCTGCCGGACGTCCAGGTATAGGTCGTTATAGGTTATGGCCATGGTGTATCACCTCGTCTGTTGTTGGAAGGCCGGCGGGGGACCGCCGCGGCGCCGGAAACCGGCCCGGTTACGGGCGGAAAATCATAGAGTAGCTGGTGAGGCCGGAGCCGGGGACCTCCGCCTGACCCGCCTGCACAAAGCCGCACGCCTCATAAAAGGGCAGGTTTTTAGCAGACTGCGTTTCCAAATAGCAGGGCTGCCCGGAAGCACCTGCCAGCTCCAGTCCGCGGCGGAGCAGGGCGGAGCCAAGGCCCTTGCCCTGTGCCTCCGGGGAGACGCAGATGGGGGAGACGTGCCAAAAGGGCTGCTGTACATAACGCTCGCACTGGGAATCGGCAAATGCGTTAAACCGCATGATGCGGTCCCTCTGGGCGGAAGTGCAGCCCAGCATGGCGGACAGTCCGCCGTAAAGAAGCAGGTGCTTCGGTGACATGACCTGGTTGGGCTTGATTAAAATCAGAACACCTTTACAGCCATCGGTAACCCAAACGGTTCCCGCCTTCAGCCCGTATTTCAGCCGGAAGCGCATAAACGCCCGCAGGAACCTTGCCCGGACGCCGGGGTCCTCTATGAAGTAGGCGTACAGACTGTCGTCTTGAAACGCGGCGCACATGACGGAAACTGCCGTTTCCATGTCCCGTTTTTGAAATTCCCGCAGGTTCATCACAGACTCCTTTACCACTCGTCCTTTCCCTTCTCAGAGGGCAATACCAATTCCAGGGACCGGATGGCGCACTCGATCATGCCGTCGTCCGGCTCGTTGGTGGTGAAGTTCTGCATCCAGAGGCCCGGGGCCGTCAGGATTTTGGCCACGCGGCTCTCCTGGACATGCCGCCCCACCCAGCGGTTGAACTCATAGGTCACCCCCACCACCAGGGGCAGCAGCAGCAGGTGCACCGCCGTCCGGAGCCAAGGGTTGGTCATGGGCCAGATGCCGAAAAAGATGCTGGAGAAAATGATGGACACGCAGATAACCACAAACAGGAAGCTGGTGCCGCACCGGGGATGGTGCCGGGGCTGAACCCGGACGTTTTCCACCGTCAGGGGCAGGCCCGCCTCATAGCAGAAGATGGTCTTGTGCTCCGCCCCGTGGTACTGGAAGACCCGGTAAATGTCCTTCTGCCGGGAGCAGAGAATCAGGTAGGCCATGAAAATGACCACCTTCAAAAGCCCCTCCGCCAGGTTCCGCCCCCACAGGGGGAAGCCGGGGAAGAAGTGGAGAATGCCCCCGGTGAGCAGGGTGGGCAGGACCATAAAGAGGAATACGGACATGCCCACGCCCAGCGTCACCGCCAGGGCCACCACGGCGCTTTCCAGCTTCTTGGCCGGAAGATGCTTTTCCAGCCACAGCTCAAATTTAGAGGGTTTCGCCGCCTCCTCCTCGGGGTAGAAGTCGGCGGAGTACATCAGGGCCTTCACCCCATTCACCATGGAATCCAAAAAGTTCACGGTTCCCCGGATCAGGGGGACCCCCAGGATGGGATAGCGGTCCTTGATGAAGCGGAGGGTTTCCACCTTCTCCACCAGCTTCCCCTCCTGGTCCCGGACCACGATGGCCTGCTTTTCCGGGCCCCGCATCAGGATGCCCTCGATGAGCGCCTGCCCGCCGATGCTGGTGCGGAAGGCGCAGGATTTCTTTTCTTCTGCCATGGAGTTTCCTTTCTATGCGTTGGTATAGTATAACACAGACTTGCACTAAAATCAAACGTTTGTTTTATTAAAATTATTTTTGCGACGACATGCGCGTCACAAAAATTCCAATACTCCAGCCGCCTTGGGCGGCGTCACCAGTCCGCAGACTGGTGGGGGGAATCTACTGCGCAGCCGTTGGCGGCTCTGCCGCCTTACGGATGCGGCGTCCCCCTTGCGGGGAAAAGGGGGGACGAAGTCCCCTCTTTAAATCCGGCTGGGGAGGCGGATGGTCACCACCGCCCCGCCGCCGTCGGCGTTCCCGATGGCGAAGGAGCCGCCGTGGAGGCCGACGATCTCGTCGCAGACCGCCAGGCCAATGCCGCTGCCCCGGGCCCGGGAGGTGCCCTTATAAAACTTCTGCTTCACGAAGGGCAGCTCCTCCTCCGGGATGCCGGGGCCGTAGTCCCGGATGCGGACTACCTGCTGGCCCCCCTCCTGCACGATGGAGGCGGTGATCCGCCTTCCCGCGCCGCCGTGCTTGGCGGCGTTGTCCAACACGTTGCAGAAGACCTGCTTCAGCCGCTCCGAGTCCCCCCGGATCAGGGGCAGGTCCCCGTCCCCGGGGTGGTACTCCAGGGCGATGCCGTCCTGGCGGAAGAGCTCCTGATAGGTGAAGATGGCGTCCTCCAGCTCCGCCTGAAGGTCCACGTCCTCCACCTGGAGGGTAAAGCGCCCGTCCTCCATCTTGGAGAAATCCAGCAGTTCCTCCACCATGTTGGACAGGCGCCGGGACTCGTTGACGATGACCCGGATGCCCCGGCGGAGCTGCTCGGGGTCGTCGGTGAGGTCGTCCTCCAGGATGGTTTCCCCCCAGCCGTTGATGGCGGTGAGGGGGGTGCGCAGCTCGTGGGAGACGGAGGAGATGAACTCGCTTTTCATTTTCTCGTTCTGGCTGATTTTCAGGGACATGTCGTTGATGTTGTCCACCAGCTCCCCCAGCTCGTCGGAGTACTTGTTCTCGATCCGGGTGCCGTAGCTCCCGGCGGAGATGCGCTTCGCCGCCTCGGTCACCACCGCCACCGGCTCCACCACGTTGTTGATAAAGAGCAGGTTGGAAATCACCACCAGCAGCATGCACAGCAGGGCGATGAGGAAAATGGCCAGCACCGCGATCATCACCTGCCGATCCACCTGCCGCAGGGAGGTCACCAGCCGCATGACGCCCACCACCCGGCCGTTCACCGTCAGGGGGCAGGACACCGCCAGAATCTCCTCTCCCGTCTCCAGGTCCCGGCCCTGGTAGGGCGTGGGCGTCAGCTTGTTTTCCTGAAGGGCCTGGAGGATGTCGTCCGTCCCCGGATAGCTCCCCGCCGTCAGGCCGGAGGTGGACACCTGGATCCGGCCGCTGGAGCCGATGAACTGGAGCTCGATGCGGTTCTTGTCCTCGAAGCTCTCGGCGGACTGGA
>CAQVQZ010000188.1 GCA_948902155.1 uncultured Oscillibacter sp. | reverse complement strand
GGCGGGAGATGTCCTTCACGTCGGCGGCCCGGGCCCGCATGTACTCGTCTTCCATGGCGGCGAAGGCGGCGGAGAAGTTCTCGCCGGTGGTGGACACGGCGTATTCGGCGGTAGCGCCCTGGGTCTCCAGGATGCCCTTGACGGCGTCCAGATAGTCGTCGTCGTCCAGCATCATCTGGTGAATCTCGAAAATGGCAGCGTTGTCCTCGCCCACCTCGTCCAGGGCCTTGTCGTACAGCTCGCCCAGCTGTTCCTGGGCCTTGGTCCGGGCGGCGTCAAAGCGGGCGTACTCCTCCTCCGGCGTGAGGGTGGAGGTGACGGTGGTCTGGGTCTCCGCCTTCTTGTAAATGCGCAGGGGGCCGATGGCGATCCCGTTCAGAATGGATTTTCCGGTCGCAACTTGCATAGCTTTGCCCTCCCAGCGGTGTTACATGTTATCCTTGCAGAACTGCTCCATGGCGGCGGCGCTGGCTTCCTCGTCCCCGCCCTCGATGGTAAAGGTAATGGTCTCGCCGGTCTTGACGCCCAGGCCCATGACGGCCATCAGCTTGGTAGCGGCGGCGGACTTGCTGCCGTCTCCCTTGGTGATGGTGATGGTGCTGTCCAGGGCCTTGGCGGCCTTGGCCAGCAGGCCGGCGGGACGGGCGTGGATGCCGATGGGATCGGTGATCGTATAAGAGAACTGTTTCATATGAGACTACTTCCTTTCTGATCGTGGTAGCCGGGGGACCCGGCGCTTGACCATAGGATACCACGTTTCCCACCCATTTGCAAATGTTATTTAATCGTTTACCCAAATTTATACCGGGACTTTTCCGGAAAACCGGCAAAATGCCGGAAAGTGTCCGCCGGTGGGGGACCGTGGCCCCGAAATCTCCTCCGGGAAGGAAAAAAGAAGGCCCGGCGGCGCTCCCCGCCGCCGGGCCTTCCTATTTTACTTTACACCTTTATACAGTCTCGTCCCGCAGCATCCAGGCGAAGCCGTTGGGCCACAGCTCCACGTCCCGGAGGCCGTCGTGTTTGCCGCCGTACATCAGTTCGGTATAACTTCCGTCCCGGTCCACGGAGGCGTGGACAAACTCCGCGCTGTAGTTGAACAGGCACACCAGCTCCCGGCCCCCCGTCCGCCGGACCAGCGCCAGGACGTGGGAAGAACCGCTGTCCTCCACCCACACGTCCGCCCTGGCGTCGAAGCAGGGCTCCGCCGCCCGGAGCTCTTCCAGCCGCCGCAGGCCCTGGAAGAGCTTGCCCTGCCGGGTCTCCGGGTCCGCCCGGCGCTCCGCCAGGTCCCACTGGAAATCGCCCCGGTGGATGTAACGGCTGTCCTCCCGCTTGTCGGGGTCGTCGTGATAGCTCCAGTCGTTGAGCTGGCCCACCTCGTCCCCGCTGTAGATGACGGGGATGCCGCTCTGGCTGAGCATCCAGGCGTGAAGAGTCAGATCACAGGCCACGGACCGCTCCAGCTTGAAGGGGTCCTTCTCATACTCCGCCGCCTCCATGCCGCAGAGGGACGCGGTGGTGCCGCACAGCCGGGCGTCTCCCAGCCGGGGGTCGTCGTTGTAAAGCTCGCCCCGGCTGTCGCTGCCCGGCCACTTGCCGGTAAAGTAGTCGTTGAGGTATTTTTTGTGCGCCACCTCGTCCATGCCGAAGTTCCGGCTCAGCCAGGGGTAATCCAGGCCCCAGCCGATGTCGTCGTGGCAGCGGAGGTAGTTCAGGAACAGAAATTCCTTGGGCAGGCCGCAGAGAATCTCCATCTGCCGCTTCAGCAGCGACGCGTCCCCCGTGGCCAGGGTGTGCCAGGTGGTGGCCATGGTGGTGACGTTATAGAGCATGTGGCACTCCGGCTTTTCCGGCGTTCCGAAGTAGGGGGCCACCTTGGCGGGCTCCATGACCACCTCCCCCAGCAGCAGCACGCTGGGGCAGACGATCTCGCAGACCATCCGGAGCATCCGGGAAAGGGTATGTACCTGGGGCAGGTTCCGGCAGTCGGTGCCCAATTCCTTCCAGATGTAGGGGGTGGCGTCCAGCCGGATGACGTCGATGCCCCGGTTGGCCAGGTAGAGCAGGTTCTCCGTCATGTCGTTGAACACCACGGGGTTGGCGTAGTTCAGGTCCCACTGGTAGGGGTAGAAGTTCGTCATGACGATCTGCCCGTTGTCCAGCTGGGTGAAGCTCCCCGGCGCGGTGGTGGGGAACACCTGGGGCACGGTCTTCTCAAACTCCCGGGGGATGTCCCAGGAGTCGTAGAAAAAGTAGCGGTTCCGATAGCCCGGCTCGTTGGCCCGGGCCTTTTTGGCCCACTCGTGGTCCTCGCTGGTGTGGTTCATCACGAAGTCCAGGCAGAGACTGACGCCGCCCCTCCGGCAGGCGTCGGCCAGGGCCTCCAGGTCCTCCATGGTGCCCAGCTCGGGCTGGACCTTCCGGAAGTCGCTGACGGCATAGCCGCCGTCGCTGCGGCCCTTGGGACTCTCCAGCAGGGGCATAAGGTGGAGGTAATTCACCCCGCACTCCTTGATATAGGGCAGCTTTTCCTTCACGCCCTGCAAGTTCCCGGCGAAGGCGTTGACGTAGAGCATCATGCCCAGCAGGTCCCGGCGGCGGTACCAATCCGGGTCCGCCTCCCGCTTGGCGTCCTGGTCCCGGAGGGCCTTCTTCCGGTTCTTCCAGGCGTTTCGCAGCATCTCCAGGAAATAGCGGAACGCCTCTTCGTCGTTGTGGTACAGCTCGCAGTAAAGCCATTTCAGCTCGTCAAGGTGCCGCTCAAGGCGGACGTCAAAGGTGGACCTCATGGCGCGGACCTCCCATCAAAAATTGTGGACTTCTTCCAGCGTGGGCATGGCGGGGATGGCCCCGCTGCGGGAGCAGGTTAAGGCGGCGGCCCGGTTGGCAAAGGCCAGAATGTCCTCCAGCTCCGTCCGGGTCAGGCCCTCCAGGGGCTTCTCCCCCCGGAGGCACAGGCGGCTGAGCACCGCGCCCAGGAAGGTGTCCCCCGCGCCGTTGGTGTCGGCGACCTTGACGGAGACGCCGGGCTGATGCCAGCACTCCCCCTGCCAGCGGCAGAACACGCCATTGCCCCCCAGAGTAACCATGATGAGGGACAGGCCCCGGTCCTCCAGGATGCGGGTCCCCTCTTCCAGGTCGGCCGTGCCGGTGAGCAGGGGCAGCTCCTCCTCGGACAGCTTGATGATGTCCACCAGGGGCAGGGGAATCGTCATCCACTCCGCCGCGTCGGCCTCGGTGGCCCAGAGGGCGGCGCGGTAATTGGGGTCATAGCTGACCAGGCCGCCGTTGCGGTGAGCGGTGCGGGCGGCGAAAATGGTGGCGTTGCGGCTCAGGCCCGCCGTCAGGCTGACGGAGCCGAAGTGCAGAATCTTGCTCTTGAGGACCTCGTCCTCGTCCACGCCCTCCGGCGGCAGCTCCCGGTCCGCGCCCCGGACGAAGCGGAAGCTCCGCTCGCCGGTCCCGTCCACGGAGACGATGGCCATGGTGGTGTGCATGTTCCCGGTGCGGACCCCCCGGTCGTCCACGCCGTTGTCCCGCAGGACCTGGCGGAGATAGGACCCGAAGGCGTCGTTGCCCACCTTGCCCAGGAAGGCGGTGTCTGCCCCCAGGCGGGACGCCGCCACGGCCACGTTGGCCGGGGCTCCGCCGGGGTTGGCCGAAAACTGGGGCACCCCCGCTTCGTTGATTCCGGTTTGGGTCAAGTCGATCAAAATCTCACCAATCGCTGTTACGTCCATGAAAACGGCCTCCTGTCAAAAAGATTTTCGTGGATACGGATTACTCTGGAATTTGCCCTTTTTTACCATCTTCCAGTCTCCGTAATCGATTGCTTGGCATTATAGCAAACTTATCTTTCCTTGTCTAGTGCTTTGCCGCGTCTAACTTTTAAATTTTTATGAAATTTTTGCAGAGTCGAAAAAGCGCAGAAAAAAGCCCCCTTTTCAGGGGGCTTTTTGGATGAAATTACCAGTTGGCGCTTACTTGGAAGCCTCTGCGGGAGTGGGTGCGTAAGCGGCGCGATAGAGGAAGGTCACGATCTGGCCCCGGGTGCAGGGGGTGTCGGGGGAGAAGGTGGTGCCGTCGCCGGTGCCGGAGGTGATGCCCTTCTCCACGGCCCAGGCGATGGGCTGGAGGCCGTACTCTCCGCCGTCGGTCACGTCGGTGAAGCTCACCTTGGCCTCGGTCTCCGGGTTGCCGGCGGCCTGCCAGATGTAGAGCATGGCCATGGACCGGGTGCAGGCGGCGTCGGGCTCTCCGTGATTGTCAACGATCTCCTTCTCGAACCACTCCAGGGCGGCGTCACGGTCCTTCACGCCCTCCTTGGCGCCGGGCTTGCCGTTGGCGCGCCACAGGAAGGTCAGGATGTGGGACACGGTGCAGGTGTCGGAGGGGCCGAAGG
>CAQVQZ010000187.1 GCA_948902155.1 uncultured Oscillibacter sp. | reverse complement strand
CCGGCGGCATCGGCTCCACCAACCACAAGGGCACCGACATCGGCCGGGTGGGCTATAACAGCAGCGTCTACGCCGCGAAGGCCGGGCAGGTCATCATCTCCGAATATTCCAGCTCCTATGGGCACTATGTGGTCGTGTACCACGGCGCGGGCAACACCACGCTCTACGCCCACATGAGCAGCCGGAAGGTCAGCGTGGGGCAGAACGTGAAGCAGGGCGACGTGCTGGGCGTCACCGGCTCTACGGGGCACTCCACCGGGCCCCATCTGCACTTTGAGGTGAAGGAGAACAACACCATTATCAATCCCATCGCCAAGGGCTACCTCACCGGAGCCACCCTCGCAAAATCAGCATAAACCAGCCTCCCGCTCCATATCATGGGGCGGGAGGTAGTTTTTTATGGTTGGTTTGATCGCGTGGGCGGAGTCCAGGCGGAGGCAGCGGAGCGTCCGCCTGGAGGAAGCCAATATTCTTCGGATGCGCTTTCTGCGGGCGGAGATTGCGAAGAGCGCCCATCCGGCAGTGTGCCGCCGCCGGGTGCTTGCGGCGGGGAAGAGGCTGCGGAAACGGGATGCGGCCCAGGTGGTGCTGCCGGAGGGATTTCCCTATTTGAAGCAGCTGGAGGACTGCGGCCTGCGCCCGGCGGGCACCCTGGCCCTCCGCCGGGCCATCGCGGCGGACTGGGTCCGCTGGAGCCTGTCGGAGCGGGGAGAGCCGGTGGCCGGGGCCCGCGTGGCGGTGGCGGCGGCAACCCTGACCGGGGAGGTAGTGCGGACGGTGACGGAGCTGTGCCTCCGGCACCGCTATGTGCTGCTGGACCTGCCCTATGGCGGGGAGGAGCTGTGCCGCCAGCTCCGGCGGGAATACGGGGTGTCGCTGCTGCTGGGGCCCTCTCGGGACCAGCTGGAGGGGGCGGAGGCCCTGGTGCTCTTCGACCCGCGGACGGACCTCGGGAACCCGGCGGCGCTGCGGCTGTATGACGAGGGCCAGGCCCTGCCGCCGCTGGCCCTGCCCCCCAGCCTGGAGGAAGCCCTGCCGGAGGGCGTGGACCGGGGCCAGCTGCTGGCGGTGCTCCGGGAGGCGGGGATTCTCCGGCGGGAGCAAATCGCTGTTGGGAAGTGAGGGGGCGTTTGGGAGCAATTGAAAGCGGGGGGTGCCCTTATGGGCGGCTCCCCGTGTGACCGGAAGCTGATGTGCTGCATTTTTTGCCCTGAAGGACAAGAACTTCGGTCAGGATTAGATTGCTGTCTTTATTGGGAACTAGGGCCTGTTCACATAAACCAAATACGCGGATTTCTGAGCAAATTTTAGCCGAATGCAAGGCAAAAATTTGCAGGCGTACTGTCGTACGTCAAAAATTTTTAACGCGGCAGTCGGCAAAATTTGCCGGAAAAACGTGTGTCTGGGCTTATGTGAACAGGCCCTAGATCAATGCCAATAGGTCGTGATAGAAACGCTATTAAGTTCGACTGGCTTAAACAAACCACCACTACTTTTTTAGATGAAAAAGTAGTGGTGGTTTACGTAAATTGACAGAAACTTGAACGCACAATCCGCAAGATTGGAAACATGCTCTCTAACTCAATGGCATTGTTCTGGGTGGCATGCATTTCCTTTTCCAGGAAATCGGGAATCGTCTGGCGGCAAAACTCCGGCTTCCGTGCAATCTCTGTCGTGCCAGCCCATACCAGATACATACCATCCGGAATAAAGTGTTCGTCTTTGGCCGTGTATGGAGGCCTTTATGTATCCGTATTTCTTCAACGGTTCTATTCTGTCTATGTTTATCAGGGTTCGCTTTGTTTCCTGTGGCCGTCTGGTTATAGTGAGCTCTGGATAAATATTGTCCCATCTGCCGCCGGAAACTTCCCAGATAAATGCCCCTAGTGGTTCCTCTTCAGGTCGTAACTTTGGCGGCGCTTTTCTTCCGCCTGGCCTTCACCTCGTAAAATGCTTTCTTACGTCACCGCCCCATTCAAGGAGGCGGTCAGCGGATATGGTGGGGGCTTACCGATGGGCGCAGATACTTGGACGCAGTGTGGCGCTTGTGGGGCTTTATTTCGTTCCGAAAATGCGGTCGCCAGCGTCGCCAAGGCCGGGGACGATGTAGCCGTTTTCGTTCAGCTTCTCATCCACCGCGCCGCAGTAGATATCCACGTCGGGGTGGGCCTTTTGGATGCGCTCGATGCCCTCCGGCGCGGCCAGGAGCACCATCAGCTTGATAGTAGTGCAGCCGTATTCCTTCATAAAGCCGATGGCCGCCTCGGCGCTGCCGCCGGTGGCCAGCATGGGGTCGACGATCAGGACCTCCCGCTCGGCGACGTCCTTGGGCATCTTGCAGAAGTATTTCACCGGCTCCAGCGTCTTTTCGTCCCGGTAGAGGCCGATGTGGCCCACCCGGGCGGAGGGCACCATGCGGAGCACGCCGTCCACCAGGCCCAGACCCGCCCGGAGGATGGGCACCACAGCGAACTTTTTCCCCTTGAGCATCGGCGCAGTGGTCTTGCAGATGGGGGTCTCCACCTCGCAGGTGGTCAGGGGCAGGTCGCGGGTGGCCTCATAGGTGATGAGCATGCCGATCTCGGAGACCAGCTCCCGGAAATCCTTGACGCTGGTATTTTTGTCCCGGAGGATAGTCAGCTTGTGCGCTACCAGGGGGTGGTCCATGACATGTACTTTTCCGCTCATAAAGACGCTCCTTTATATAAAATTTTCGCATTTATCCAATTATGTTCTGACGGATGGTCCGGCATTTGCGGAGGCTCGGGCGGCTGACAGCCGCCTCTACAGGGGTGGGGGTTTCGGGAGATGGGCAGTTGAGGGAAAAGCCTTCCGCTGTGTTGTCTCCCCTTTCAATGCGAAGCGGGCTGTTTGCCAGCTTCGCGGCAAAGGCGCATGGCCGCGACTTAAATATGCGTAACAAGAGCTTTTCGCAACTTGAATACACATAATATATTACGAGAGTTTTTAAAGTCGCGGCAAGGGAGTTTCGCGCCTGCGGGCGCGACCAAAGGGCGCTGCCCCTTGGAACCCCGCAGCCTTTGAAAAGGCTGGCGAAACTTTTTTCTGCGCTCCGCGCCCTCCTTAGGACCTTCTGAAAGCTATGGGAGCCGCCAGTATCGCAATTCTACGCTGCCGTCGCTTCAGCCCGGTTGCCCACCAGACCCCCAGAGCGCGCGAAAGCTCTTTTGGTTACTTTTCTCTCGAGAAAAGTAACTCCGCTTGGGGCGGGCGCAGGTACACCGGGGCCAGCTCTTGGGCAGATACTAAGCCGCCGTTTTTGGCAATATCCTCCGCCTCCAGGGCGACGGATACGGCGTTCTCTTTTACCAGATGGGCCGGAGCCAGACGGCAGGGTACCCCGGCCTCCTCCAAAAAAGCGGCGCACATGTCCCCGCCGTCGCCCAGAACCGTCTTGGGCCGGGGATCGTTCCGCAGCTCCTCCGCCAGGTCCGTCAGGGAAATGGCCCGGTCCGGAGTCAGGCGGGTCAGAGCGCCGTCCCTGGCTTCAAAGAGGGCGTTGTAGACCTGCTGCCGCCGGGCGTCCATGGCACAAACGATGATCCCGTCCCCAAAAGAGACATTCCGGGCCAGGGCCGCCAACGTAGACACGGCCACGGCGGGCTTGTCCCCTGCGAAGGCAAGCCCCTTAGCGGCGGAGACGCCAATGCGGACCCCGGTGAAGGACCCCGGCCCCGCCGAGACGGCGATGGCGTCCAGGTCCGCCACGGACAGCCCTGTGTTTTTGAACAGGCACTCTACAATGGGCATCAGCGTCCGGCTGTGGGTCAGGCCGGTGTCCTGATAGCCCGCCGCCAGGACCTTGCCGTCCTCCGTGATGGCGGCGGAGACGGCTTTCGCCGCCGTTTCCAGAGCCAGAATCTTCATATCGGACCCACTCCTTCAATCGTGATGACCCGCCAGTCCTCCCGGTCCGGATGGCGGGCGATGGCGACGGTGACCGCGTCCGGAGGCAGGGCTTCCTCCACCCGCTCGCTCCACTCCACGGCGCAGACGCCGCCCCGGTCCAGATAGTCCTCCCAGCCGATGTCGAAGAGGTCTTCTGCACCCTCCAGGCGGTACATGTCGAAGTGGAACAGCGGCGGGCCGCTGCCCTCGTACTCGTTCACGATGGTGAAGGTGGGGCTGGTGACCCGGCCCCGGTAGCCCAGGCCCTGGGCCAGGCCCCGGGTGAAAGAGGTCTTGCCCATGCCCAGGTCCCCCCGGTAGGCCACTACGGCCCCAGGACTCAGCGCCGCCGCCAGGCGGCGGCCCAGGGATTCGGTCTCCGCCTCGCCGCGGGAGAGGTATTCCACAGGCGGTCATCCTTTCTCAATGCAAATCAAGATTTGAAAAGCAGAGCGCGAAGCGAGAAAAAAGTTTCGCCAGCCTTTTCAAAGGCTGCGGGGTTCC
>CAQVQZ010000186.1 GCA_948902155.1 uncultured Oscillibacter sp. | reverse complement strand
AGCAGCCAGCACAGCAGGATGATAAAGGTCATTTGCCCCCGCAGGGAGCGCTTATGCCGCTCGTGGGTCATAGGGCCGTCCTCCTTTCGTGTCGAATCCATCATACCACGCCGCCGGGGGAATTACCAGCGCCTTCCAGAACAAACAAGAGGGGCCGCGGCGCGGCCCCCCTTGGGTCATTCGATATTCCGGCCCTCCAGGCCCAGGAAGCGCTCCATGCAGGCCGCGGTGTCCGCCGCGGCGCGCTCGCTGGACATCTCGCAGAATACCCGCAGGAGGGGCTCCGTGCCGGAGAACCGGGCCACCACCCAGCCGCCGCCCCGGAAGCAGACCTTGCACCCGTCGGTATAGCTCACCTTTTCGATTTCCAGGCCGAAATCCGGCAGCAGCTTGTCCGCCATGCCCTGCCGGTGGATGCGCTCCTTCTCCTCCTGGGAGAAGCGGTAGCCCCGTTCCACCATCTCAAACACGCCGCAGCGCTCCGTGATCTCCCGGTAGAGCTCCGACAGGCTCCGGCCCGTGGTGGCCAGCATCTCCACCAGCAGGGCGGCGGCGTAAATGCCGTCCTTGCCCTGGATGTGGCCCCGGACGGTGAGGCCGCCGGAGCTCTCTCCGCCGATGACCGCCCCGGTCTCCAGCATCTTGCCGGACACGTGCTTGAAGCCCACGGGGACCTCATAGCAGGTCTCGCCGAACTCCGCCGCCACGGCGTCCAGCAGGTGGGTGGTGGCGATGTTGCGCACCGCCGCCCCGTGCCAGCCCTTGTAACGCAGGAGGTAGTAGTACAGCAGTACCAGTATCTTATTTGGATGGAGGAAATCGCCCCGGTCGTCGATGATGCCCAGCCGGTCGGCGTCGCCGTCGGTGGCGATGCCGATGTCGCAGCCGTTCTCCACCACGAAGGATTGCAGGCCGATGAGCGTCTTGCTGTTTGGGGCAGGGAGGCGGCCCCCAAACAGGGCGTCCCGCCGCTCGTGAATCACGTCCACGTCGCACCGGGCGGTAATGAGGATGGTGCTCAGGGCCGTCTTGGACACGCCGAACATGGGGTCCAGCACCACCTTCAGCCCACGGGAGCGGATGGCGTCCATGTTCACGGACCGGATGATGGCGTCGATATAGGGGTTCATGGGGTCGACGATCTGGATTTTCCCCGTGCGGACGCCCTCTTCATAGGGGACGGCGGAACAGGGACCCTCCGGCAGGGCCGCGATAACGTCCTCGATGCTGCGGGTGACCAGCTCGTCCGCGTCCCGGCCCCCTTTGGTGAACACCTTCACGCCGTTGTAAAGCGCCGGGTTGTGACTGGCCGTCACCGCCATGCCGTAGGACAGCTCGTAGTATTTCACGGCGAACATAATCAGAGGCGTCGGGGCCTCCCGCTCCACCACCATGCAGGGGACCTCCGCCCCGGCCATCACCTCTGCGGCCCAGTGGGCGGCTTCCTTGGAGAGAAACCGCCGGTCGTAGCCGATGAGGAAGCCCCGCTGGGCCACGCCCTCGTCCTTCATCTTCCGGGCCAGGGCGGCGGCAAGCCGCTGGACGTTGGCTTTGGTAAAGCCGTCGCCGATGACGGCTCTCCAGCCGCCGGTGCCGAATTGGATGCTCATACAGGTTTTCTCCTTCCCATGATAACCGTCACTTCGTGGACGCTCCCCGGCGCTCCGGCCGGAATCAGGCCATCCACGGCCTGGCCGTCGCAGAGGACGGACGCCACGCCCTTCTCCACCCCGTCGGGGTTTTCCACGGCGATGTGATAGACCGCTCCCCGCCAGATGCGCGTAACCTGGAACCGCCGCCAGTCCGCCGGGACGCAGGGGTCCACCAGCAGCCCGTCGAACTGGGGCCGCACGCCCAGGAGATACCGGGTGGCGGCGAAGTAGCTCCAGCCGCCGGAGCCGGTCATGAAGGGATGCCGCGCCCGCCCGAAGGCGCTGTGGTCGGGCCCCATGACAAACTGGCAGTAGGAGTAAGGCTCGCTCTGCCGCACTTCGATTTTATCATTTTGGGCGGCGGGGCACAAGGCCCGGTAGAACTTCATGGCCCGACCGCCCCGGCCCAGCAGGGCCTCGGCGCACCAGGCCCAGGGGTTGGAGTGGGAGAAGATGGCCCCGTTTTCCTTCACGCCGGGATACACCCGTGTGATGAAGCCGATGGCGTCGTCCGGTTTGGTATAGGAGGGCGCGTTGAGCCGCAGGCCGTACTCGGTGTAGAGAGATTGGTCCACCGCGTCCATGGCTTGCAGGGCCCGCTCCCCCTCCGCCGCGCCGGAGAGTACCGCCCAGGCGTTGCTCTCCAGATGGACCCGGCCCTCGGCGTCGGCGTGGGAACCGATTTTCCGCCCGTCGGCGGTGATGCCTCGGAGATACCATTCTCCGTCCCACAGCTCCCGCTCACAGGTCTCTATCACGCCCCGGCGCATCGCCTCGTAATGCTCCGCGTCCACCGTCCGGCCCAGGGCCTGGGCCGCGTCCACGAAGTGCCCCAGGGCCCAGACGTGGAGGAAGGACACCATGGCGCTCTCCCCGCCGCCCAGGTTCAGGCAGTCGTTCCAGTCCGCCCGCAGGCCCTTGCAGACGCCGTGGGGACCCACCTGGGCGGCGGAGAAGTCCAGGATCTTTTTCAAATGCTCGTAGACGCTCCCCTCTCCGCCGCCGGCGTAGCCCACCGTTTCGTCAAAGAAGGACAGTTCTCCGGTCTCCCGGACATATTCCACTGCCGCCGCCACCAGCCAAAGGGCGTCGTCGGCACAGGCGTCCTCCAGGCCATGGACGATGGAAGCCTTGTCCGGGGTGGGGATGACGGTGGGGGACTTGAAGGGCGGCTTCTCGGGCTGCGGCCCGAACCAGGCCGGGTCGAAGAGGTGCAGCCCGTAGCCCGCGCCGGTCAGGCCCTGCATGAGCTGCAAGATGCGCTTCTTGCAGCCCTGGGGATTGGAGTGGGGGATGGTCATGGCGTCCTGGGCCGTGTCCCGGTAGCCCAGGCCCGTCCGCCCGCCCACTTCAATGAAGGAGGCGAAGCGGGAGAACATCACATTGATCTCACTCTGATACAATGTCCAGGTGTTGAGCATCACATCCATGTCCGGGTCCGGGGTAGATACCTGGAGCCGGGACCGTTTTTCCTCCCAGAACCGGGCCAGATCGGCCAGGGCGTCATCCACTGCGCGGAAATCGCAGTATTTCTCCCGGATGCGCCGCCCCTCGGCCCGGTCCCCCTCGCCCAGCATCCAGACCAGCCGGGCTTTTTCGCCGGGGGCCAGGGTGAGGCACTTTTGCAGCACGGCGCAGTGGTTCCCGCCCTTTTCGAAGGAACCGGAGCATTCGCCCCGCTCCACCGCCAGGGGGTTTGTCTCCGTGCGGTAGGGCCCGATGAATTCATCCCGGAGGCAGTCGAAGCCGTCCGGCGCAAAGGATGCCGCCATGAACTGATGGGCGTGCTCATAGAACAGCTCGTAGTCGATGATGCCGTCCTCGTAATCGCTCCCGGCGCAGTAAAGGGACATCTGAAAGTTCTGGTTGTCGATGGGAATCTGGTGATAGGAAAACTCGGCGTAGGAATATACGCTCAGCCGCCGCTCCCGGTCCGAGGCGTTTTCCAGCGCCAGGTCCCAAAGCTCCACCGCCTCCCCCCTGGGGATAAAGAGCGTCTGTGCGGCGTTGATACCGTGGCCGGAGCATTCATAGACGGAATAGCTCAGACCATGGCGGCAGCGATAATGGTTCAGGTCCCCTCCGCAGGGCTGCCAGGATACGGACCAGTATTCCCCCGTGTCGTCGTCCCGAAGGTAAATATAGTGTCCCGACCGGTCCATGGGCACTCCGTTGGGGCGGAAGCGGGTGATCCGGTGGTGCTCCGGGCTTTTGTAGAACAGATAGCCCCCGGCGGTGTGATTGACCACGGCGGCCAAGTCCTCCACACCCAGGTAGTTGGTCCAGGAAACCGGCACGTCCACGCGCTCGATGACGTATTCCTGCTTTCGCTGGTCAAAGTATCCATATTTCATCGTATCCGCCTCCCATTCGATTGGCATTATTATACATTGGGGAGAACTGGAAATCGATAGCAAATCCTGTGTTCTTTTGCCGCTGATTGTCTGCTGGTTATCCGTTGTGGGAAGAAGGGGGGAACTGGGATTCGCTGCTATCCGCAAGCTTTCACGCGTTCAGCCCTTCATTTCCCCCGCCGCTCCCGCACCATCGACACCCCGCAGGACGCCAAAAACAGCGCCAGATTCGCCGTCACCACCGTGGCCCCCACCGGCGTGGAGCAGACAAAGGACACCGTCAGCCCCACGCAGAAGCACGCCACCGACGTCACGGCGGAGCACAGCGTCACCGCCCGGAAGCTCCGGAAGAGCCGCATGGCCGTCAGGGCCGGGAAGATCACCAGGGACGAGATCAGCATGGCCCCCATCATCCGCATCCCCAGGACGATGGTCAGCGCCGTCA
>CAQVQZ010000185.1 GCA_948902155.1 uncultured Oscillibacter sp. | reverse complement strand
TTCCGGGAAAGTCCGCTAGTTGCAAATGCTACAAAATTGAGATTTTGCTGGGAAATTAAGAAATTATTCAAAATCCCCGGGCCCCTCTTTTTGCCGAATGCCCCCTTGCATTTTCAGATGGAGAAGGTTACAATGGAAATTGGAAACATAAATGCGGCAGGCCGCCGTGTGTTGCGACCACCCGGCGGCCCTGTACGAGTGACAACCCCACTCAGCACAGCAGTTTTCGCAACTGCACCACGGGCTTATTATACCCATCTCCCCGTTCTTTTGCAAGGGCGGCGGGACGGGTTTCTAAGCGTGCGTTCGCATGATTTGATGCGGTGCTGAGTTTTGAAACTCGGCACCGCTTTTATGTTTCCGGCGGACGCCCGACCGGCGGGGAGTTTTCCTTTACCTCCTCTCCCGCCGGGAGGGGTACCGTCCGCTGGAAATTTTGTAGAAAAGAGGAAAACAGCATGAAAAAGAAACTCCTGTCCCTGGCATTGGCTCTGGCGGTGTGCCTGAGCCTGACGGTCCCGGCCCTGGCGGACATTGACGCCTCCTCCAACGGTGAGAGCGGCACCAGCGGCGAGGGCTGGGCGCTGTCTGCCGAGGAGGGCAATTCTGTCCTGCGGCTGAGCGGCGCGAAAAATCTGAGCATTTGGATGCACGGAGACTGCGTCATTGAACTGGCCCCCGGCACTAAGAGCACCCTTCTGGCCCCTGTGTGCCTGGAAGACCCCAATTCCGACGGCTCCGCCCCCACTCTCACCTTCCGGGGCAGCGGGGAACTGGAGATCATCAGCAACGGCAACGGCAACGACTTTATGACGGACTATTACTTCCAGCAGGGCGGCGCCCTTTCCGGCTGCTTCTCGGAGGTAAAGCTGGAGAACGGCCTGGAGGTCATTGGCGGCATGAAGCAGGGTGACCGCTTCCCGCTGTCCATCGGGCCAAAGTTTGACACGCATGACGACGGCTGGTACCTGTGGGGCTACACGTACAACGGCAAACCCGCCCAGTATGTCCACATCGGCCCCGCCTCCCCCGCGGCATCTGCCCAGCCTGCCGCGCCCGGCGCCTCCGGCGGCTTCACCGACGTGCCCGCCAACTCCCCCTATAAGGACGCCATCGCCTGGGCGGTGGAAAAGGACATCACCAAGGGCAAAACCGCCACCACCTTCGGCCCCGGCGACACCTGCACCGTCTCCCATATCCTGACCTTCCTCTGGCGTGCCAACGGGCGGCCCGGCGCGGGCAGTGATGAGCGCGCCGCCGTTGCCGCCTGGGCCCAGGGCCTGGGCATTGACACGGGAAACCTCTCCACGCCCTGCACCCGCTCCATGGCGGTCCTGTACATGTGGAAGGCCGCCGGAAGCCCCGCCCCCGCCAAAACCGCCTCCTTTGCCGACGTCCCCGCCGGGGCGGACTATGCCAAAGCCGTTTCCTGGGCCGTGGAAAAGGGCATCACCAACGGCATCGGCGGCGACACCTTCTCCCCCGGCGGCACCTGCACCCGGGGCCAGATCGTGACCTTCCTGTACCGGGCACAGGCGTAACGGGGGAGGCGGCTTTTTATGAAACGGAAACTGCCGCGCCGCCTGACGGCACTGCTCTGCGCTCTGGCGCTGTCCCTTTCCCTCGCTCCCGCCGCTCTGGCGGCAGGAGGCCCCGCCGTCAGCAACAACAGCATGACGGCCGGCTACGGAGACTCACAGACCGCGTGGTCAAAGCCCGTAACGTCCTATCTCTTCGAGAATCCCCAGGGCAGTCTGACCCGGGTGGAGTACATTGCCAACCAGCTCTGGAGGATGGTCGGCAGCACCATCGAAATCAAATGGGAAAAGAGCATTGTGGTGGAGGACTACACGCCGGATTTCCGGCTTCTTTCCAGCCGGACGATTCCCATGGAGCTGGATATATGGGGCGGCTTCTTTCCGGGGGAGAAGTACAACTTCTTCATCTTCGGTCAGAACAACCCCGGCGAGAGCGACGGCGTGGAGGTCATCCGCGTGGTGAAGTACGACAAGAGCTGGAACCGCCTGGGGCAGGCCAGTCTGTATGGAGCCAATACATCCGCTCCCATTCATTCCAGCTCCGTTGACTGCGCCGAATACGGCGATGTGCTGTACATCCGCACAGGACACGAAATGTACAAGTCGAAGGATGGCAAAAACCACCAGTCCAACATGACCTTTACCCTTCAGGAGAGCACCATGACCATGACGCCCTACACCCAGGACCCCGGTTATGTCAGCCACTCCTTCAAGCAGCTGATTCTGATCGACAGCCAGGGAAACATTGTCGGCGCGGACCACGGAGACGCTTATCCCCGCGCTTTCCGCCTGACCCACTACAAGGCCAAGGCGGGGGCTCTGGACCTGCTGCCTCCGCCCGAGACCCACACCTCCCTTGAGCGCTACCCCACTCATACGGATTTTCACCCCTTCCCGGGTGCGGCCGGGCAAAACGCCACCGGAGGGAAGCTGCAGGGCTTGGAGGAGGTGACCGGAGGATACGCGGTCACCTATATGTACAGGAACAATGTCTATCTTGCCTACGTGTCAAGGGGGGACCTTATAGGGGGCAACGACGCCCCGGTAAAGTTGACCCAAATTACAAGCTACGATGACAAAAACGTGATAACGGCCGCCAAGGTTTATGGTGCGGCCATGGTTTCCACCGGCCTCTCCGGCGGCTATATCATCTGGAACGAGCAGCCGAAATACACCGGCGGTTCCCCTTTCCCAACCCGCGTGTTCTACGCCGCCTACTCCGCCGACGGTACCGTCGGCCCCATCCGGGAATTCGCGGAAGGACGGCTCTCCGACTGCCGGCCCATTGTCTGCCAGGGCAAAATCGTATGGTATCAGACCGGACGCGCGGGGGAGCAGCCGGAAAACACCAGCCCCACCTTCTACACTTTGGACGCCTCCGGCGGCGCGGCCATTCCGGCCAAATCCTGACCTTCCCGCGCCTCTAAAGAACCCGGCGGCAAGGCCCCCGCTTCGATTGAAGCGGGGGCCTTTTCAGCCTGTCAAAAAACACACAAAACAGGCAATAGGTGAAGGCGTTCCGATTCCCCTTGCGGTTTTCCCCCGGATGTGCTAAGATGACGGATAAGTCTAAAGAAAAGGAGCGCCCTCATCTATGAAACGAGCACTGCTGATGCTGCTGGCCCTCTGCTGCCTGACCCTTCCGGCCCGGGCGGCGGGCTTTTACGACCTTCCGGCGGACCACTGGGCCGGGAGGGAAATCCAACAGGCCCTGGACGCCGGGGTGGTGAACGGCTATGGCGACGGCTCCTTCCAGCCGGGCCGGGCCGTCACCGCCGCCCAGTTCTGCGCCCTCCTCTCCCGCTCCTTCCGGGCGGAGGAATACGCCGCCGCCCCGGAGGGAACGTACCGGGCTATGGACGCCTGCCTCCCCGTTCTTGCGGGCACCTCCCTGGAGAAGACCTACCGGAACCTGGGCAAGCGCTGGGACCGCTACGTGGACGAGCCCCTGAGCCGCTATGACATGGCCCGGATCGTCTATAACGTCATCCTGGAAAGGGACGCCCTCCACGAGACGATTCAGCTCTCCACCGAGTCGGTCACCGACTGGGGGGAGATCCCCGAGGGCTATCACAGCGCCGTCCTCACCTGCTGGGGCCTGGGCGTCCTGAAGGGACAGAGCGACGGCCGCTTCTCCGGGGAGGACACGCTGACCCGGGCCCAGGCCGCTGTGATCTGGTCCCGGCTGGACGCGCTGCTCAACGGCCCCCGGGAGGTCCCGGAGGACCCGGACGCGGGGGTGGAGGTCAAGGAGATGCCCCCCTTCGGCCTCCGGGGGGAGGAGACGGTCCAGGAGATGATGAACCGGATCAACGCCGGGACGCCCCGCTGCGAGGAGGGGCGCCTCCCCAACGGCGGGGCCCGGACGGAGGAGAACGTCCTGGCCCTTCTGGAGGAGGTAAAGGCGGGCTGCCCCGACGGGACCGTCTGGAGCGCCACGGAGCGCTTCGACTACCTGGCGCCCAATCTGGGGCGCACCGCGGGCTGCCTCTCCTTCGGCATGGCGGTCAGCGACTACCTTTTCGGGGAGGAGGCCCCCGTCACGCAGCACCGGAACATCCCCGCCCTGGCGGTGGGAGACGTGGTTCACATTCGGGGCGGCGGCGCGGAACGGGTGCTGATCCTCACCGGCGTGGACGCCGGGGAGGACGCCTATACCGCCTGTGAGCTCCGCCGGAACGGGAAGGTGGACTGGTCCGAGTGGGGCCCCCTCTCCGGCCTGGTGGACGCCGCGGGCTTTACCACCGTGTACAGCCGCCGGACGTGAGGAAGAAGAAAAGAGCCGCTCCCCGGGGGCGGCCCTTTTCAGAGTGTCAAAAAATGGTGAAACCTTCTTCGCCGGGAAGGAAGAGCGTTACGAGAGGAACCCAGGAGGGGTTCCTTTCGTTTTCCATCACAAGTTTTTCGGAACGTTTTAACGGTCTGAAAAACTTGCGCAGGCTGGCGAAAATA
>CAQVQZ010000184.1 GCA_948902155.1 uncultured Oscillibacter sp. | reverse complement strand
GAAATCCTGCTTGTATGCCCGTAAATCAAGGCTTTTTGAGATAATCAACCATTTTTTCTTACAAAATTTTTAATCTGGATACTCCCTTCCGGAAGGCTCATTCACCTTCCAGATAATCCAGAACCTTCACCACCTCGCCGCCCCGGCGGTACACGCGGGGCACCCGGCGGGCCACGGCGCAGAGCAGCTCATAGGAGATGGTCCCCGCCTTCTCCGCCGCCTGGGCGAAGCCATCGGCGGGCGCGGCCCCCAGAATCACCGCCTCGTCTCCGGCGGCGGCCTCCGGGATGGCGGAGGCGTCCACCACGATCTGGTCCATGCTCACCCGCCCGATCACCGGCGCGGCCTTTCCCCGGATGGAAGCGGTCCCCAGGTTCGAGAGGACCCGCAGGTATCCGTCGGCGTAGCCGCAGCAGAGGGTTGCCGCCCGGAGGGCATGGTCCGCCGTGTAGGTCCGGCCATAGCCCACGCAGTCGCCGGGGGCCAGGGTTTTCACCTGGCTGACCACGGATTTCACCGTCATCACGGGCCGCAGGCCGGGGAAGCGGACCTCGCCGCTGGGGTCCTGGCCGTAGAGAATCACCCCCGCCCGGACCATGCCGCAGCTCCAGTCAGGATGCCCCGCCAGCCCGGCGGAGTTGGAGCAGTGGACGGTTTTCAGCGGCCCCGCCGCCTCCAGGCGCTCCACCATCTGGCGGAAAAGGGCATACTGTTCCTCCGTATACCGGACGTCCTCCTCGGTCAGGGAGTCCGCCACGGAGAAATGCTGAAAGGCCCCGGTGACGGAAAGCCCCGCCAGTCCGCGGCACGCCAGCAGAGCCGCCGCCGCAGCCTCCGGGTCCCGCCGGGCTCCGAAGCCGATGCGCCCCATGCCGGTGTCGATTTTCAAATGCCCCTCCACGGTGACGCCCGCCTCCACCGCCGCCTGGGCCAGGGCCCCGGCGTACTCCGGGCTGTAAATGGCCTGGGTGATGCCCTCACGGGCCAAAGTTTCCGCGCACTCCGGCCGGGTCATGCCCAGAATCAGGATGGGCTGGGCGATGCCCTCCCGGCGCAGGTGCCGGGCCTCCGCCAGAGAGGACACGGCGAACCACGCCGCCCCCGCCTCCGCCAAAGTCCGGGCCACCATGCCGTCCCCGTGGCCGTAGGCGTCGGCCTTCACCACGGCGCAGACGGCGGCGGACCCGGCTCGCTGTTGGATGAGCCGGAAGTTGTGGACCAGGGCGTCCAAATCGATCTCCGCCCAGCAGTGGGCGTCATAGACAGTGTTCATGCTATCCCTCCATTCGTCCGTATCGTACTCTCTTTTTTCTCCGGGGGCAACGGCATTTTCTGCCCAATAACTGGCGTTTTGTGAGGCCCCGTCCTTCTCCATCACGTAGTTCGTCAGCGAAATCCCATGCCGGACTACCTGCTGTTCCCGGACGGTCCGGTAGCCCCTGCCCGCGAAAAAGGGCCGGGCCGTAATGGACGCATGGGTGACAATCCGTTCCAGCCCCTCCTCCAGAGCGTCGCAGAGTGCGGAGGCAATTCCCCGCCGCTGAAAATCCCGGTGGACATACAGCCGGTCCAGATACCCGGAGCCGTCCACGTCCCCAAAGCCTACAATTTGCCCGCTCTCCACCGCCACAAGAGCCCTGTGGGCGGACAGGGAGCGGTCCCATTCCGTCCAATCCGGACAACCGTCCGCCCAGGCGTCCAGCTGCTCCGGGGAGTAGTCTCCGGCATTCACCGTATGCACGGTTTTGTAAAACAATTCCGTGATCTCCCGGCAGTCTCCCGTCCGGTATGCCCTCAGCTCCATCCCATTCTCCCTTCCAGACGCGTCATACGCCCATCATAGCAAACCCGCCGGGGGCTTGGCAAGCAAAACGCCGGTTCTTTTAAAAAACCGTCAACATCCCCCCGCGATTTGCGTCTATAATAGTAGAAAGAGCTTTTTCAGAGAGGGGGACCCACCCGTGGAGGACACTCAAATCGTGGCGCTGTATTTCCGGAGGGACGAGGCCGCTATCACGGAGACCGACCGGAAGTATGGACCCTTCTGCCGCCGCATGGCGGAAAACATCCTCACCCTCCGGGAAGACGCGGAGGAATGCGTGAACGACGCCTACCACGCCGCCTGGAACGCCATGCCGCCCCAGGAGCCCCGGTCCCTCCGGGCTTTCCTGGGCCGCATCGTCCGGAACCTGGCCATCAGCCGCTGGCGGGCGGGCCGGGCCCGGAAACGGTATCCCGGCATGGAGCTGATGCTCTCGGAGCTGGACGACTGCGTCCCGGCGGGGGACCCGGTGGAGGAGGCCATGGACCGCCGCGCGCTGTCGGAGGCCATCAGCTCCTGGCTGGACGGCCTCCCGGCGGAGGACCGCCGCCTCTTCGTCCGGCGGTACTGGTACGGCGACGCCGCCTCCGACTTGGCGCGGGAGACGGGCTGCACGGCCAATCAAATGGCCCAGCGGATGCTACGCCTGCGCAGGGGACTGCGGCAGGCCCTAGAAGCGGAAGGAGTGTACCCATGAACGCGGAAGACATCTATGGCGGCGTCACCGGCATCCGGGACGACCTGGTAGACCAAGCAAAAAAGCGCCCCCGGCGGCGCTGGGTCCCGGCCATTGCCGCCATGCTGGCCCTGGCAGTGCTGGCGGGCGTAACCCTGCGCCCCGGCGGCGGAATGACGGTCAAAGCCATCGCCGAAGCGGAGTACCCCGGTATGCCCCCCTTGCCCACCGAGGACGACTTCCACGACACGGAGACCGGCGACTGGGATGCTACGGCTTTTCAACAGCTTTATGGCTCCTGGTCGGAAGCCCAGTTCTCCCGCTGGAAGGACCTGCCGGAGGATTACGGCGGCAGCCTGGATGGCTTCTTTACCTCCAGCATCCCCCGGCTCCTGGGGGACACGGAGGGGAAAAACCGGGTCTGTTCCCCGGTGAACCTCTGTATGGCCCTGTCCATTCTGGCGGAGCTGACGGACGGCAGCAGCCGCCAACAGCTTCTGGACCTGCTGGGGCAGGACAGCCTTCAGGACCTCCGGACCCTGGCGGGAGCCATGTGGAGGGCCAACTACTGCGACGACGGGGCCACCACCACGATCCTGGCCAACTCCCTTTGGCTGAACGAAGACGTCTCCTTTGTCCCCAGCACCATGAAGACCCTGGCGCGGGACTACTACGCCTCCTCCTACCGGGGAGAGATGGGCAGCGAGGACCTGGACCAGGCCCTGCGGGACTGGATAAACCGGCAGACCGGCGGTCTGCTGGAGGAGCAGGCCGCCGGTCTGCATATGGAGCCGGAAACGGTGCTGGCCCTGGTTTCCACCATCTATTACCGGGCCAAGTGGCAGAGCGAGTTCCTGCCGGACAACACCGCCCCCCAGACCTTCCACGCCCCGTCGGGGGACATGTCCTGTGATTTTCTGCACAGGACGGGTGCCAGCGGAACCTACTATTGGGGGGATCGTTTCTCCGCCGTGTCCGAACCGCTGGAGAACTACGGAGGAGAGATGTGGTTTTTCCTGCCGGACGAGGGCGTCTCGCCGGAGGAGCTGCTGGAGGACCCCCAGTTTATGGAGCTCCTTCTGATGGACCGCCAATGGGAGAACTGGGCCGGTCACAAGTATCTGCTCATCAACCTGGCGGTTCCCAAGTTCGACGTGTCCTCTGACCTGGACCTGACCGACGCCCTTTTGTCCCTGGGGGTGACGGACGTGTTTGACCCCGCCGCCTCCGACTTCTCTCCTATGACCAAGGACGTGGAGACGGTCTATCTCTCCCAGGCCAGCCACGCCGTCCGGGTAGCCATCGACGAGGAGGGCATTACGGCGGCGGCTTATACAATGCTCGAGGCCCCTGGGGCGGGGATGCCGCCGGAAGAGGAAGTGGACTTCGTCCTGGACCGCCCCTTCCTGTTCGCCGTCACGGGCATAGACGGCCTGCCCCTGTTTGCGGGGGTCGTGAACCAGCCCGCGTGATGCCCTCAATAGGGCAGCTTCGCCTTCCCGTCCATGAAGTCCAGCACCCGTTGGCATTCATCCCCGCCGGTGATCAGATCGGGGCAGTAGTTGTTGACCTTGCCGGTGTAGACGTAGCAGGGGATGATCTCCGACGACACGTCGATCAGCTCCCCGTCCTCGATGCTGAGGATGAGCTGATAGATGATGGTGCGGTTTTTCGGCCTCCGGCTCCCGCCAAAGCAGAAATTGCCCAGGGAGTACACGATTTCCTTCCCCTTGTAAGTCTCCCGGGGCTGTAAGACATGGGGATGATTCCCCAGCACCAGGTCCGCCCCGTTGTCGATCAGGCGGCGGGAGGCCCGGACCCGCCACGCCTCCGGCGTGTGGACGCCCTCCGCGCCCCCGTGGTAGAAGACCACCTGAAAATCGGACTCCGCCTCCGCCGCCTGGATGCGCTTGATGATGGTCCCGGCCTGGCTCTCCGACCAAAGGCCGTGGCAGATGACGGCGATGCGGTAGCCGTTTTTCTCCAGATAGAAGGT
>CAQVQZ010000183.1:2942-4509 GCA_948902155.1 uncultured Oscillibacter sp. | reverse complement strand
GGCAAGAAGATGGGCAAGACCGCCAAGGGCGCGGTGTGGCTGGACCCCGCCAAGACCACGCCCTTCGAATTCTACCAGTACTGGCGGAACGTGGGGGACGCGGACGTGCTGAAATGCATCCGCATGCTCACCTTCCTCCCCCTGGAGGAGATCGACGCCATGGACAAGTGGGAGGGCAGCCAGCTGAACCGGGCCAAGGAGATCCTGGCCTACGAGCTGACCAAGCTGGTCCACGGACAGGAAGAGGCGGAAAAGGCCCAGGAGACCGCCCGGGGGCTTTTTGCTGGGGCGGGCTCCACGGCCAACATGCCCTCCACGGAGCTGCCCGCCGCCAGGTTTGAGGACGGGAAGATCGGGGCCGTCGCGCTGCTGGTGGCCTGCGGCCTGTGCCCCTCCAACGGGGAGGCCCGGCGTCTCATTCAGCAGGGCGGCATGATGGTGAACGACCGAAAGGTGGCGGACATCGCCGCAGCCTTTGACCAGGCGGACTTCCAGGGAGAGGGCGTCATCATCAAGAAGGGCAAGAAGGTGTTTCACCGGGCCTATATCCGGTAACGAAAAGAGGGCGCAAGCCCTCTTTTTCGTTGCCCTCCGCCGGCTTCGCGGCCCCGGCGGCAAAATCTGCCCCAAGGCAGGGGTTTGGGAGCTTAAAGACGCCCTCCGGCGGAATCCATGGATCTCCCCGGGGAATTCACAATAAATTTTTTTCCAGTCCGTGAGATGATTTCCTTCTTTGCCGGGTATTGCTTGTGAAAGGCCTTTCAAGGAGTACTTCATATGCTGACAGAACAACAATTCACAGACGCCGCCCAGCGGCACCTGGACATGATCTATCGCATTGCCCTGAACTGGTTCCGGAATCCCGCCGACGCGGAGGACGCGGCCCAAAACGCCATGCTCCGCCTCTGGAGGACGGACACGGAATTCGAGGGGGAGGACCATCTGCGCCGCTGGCTGGTCCGGGTGGTTCTGAACGAGTGCAAGCGGATCAGCGCCCACCCCTGGCGGAAGCGGACGGTGCCTCTGGACCAGCGCCCGGAGCCGGTGTTCTCGGACCCGGCGAGGCAGACGCTTTACCAGGAGGTCATGGAACTGCCCGCCAAGTACCGGGTTCCGCTGTACCTCTATTACTACGAGGGCTACAAGGTGGACGAGGTGGGGGAACTGCTGGGCCTGAACCCGTCCACGGTCCAGACCCGGCTGGCCCGGGCCCGGGCCAGGCTGAAAGCACAATTGAAGGAGGTTTGAGCCTTGAAAGCATCGTATCGGGAAATGTTTGACGAGGTCCATGCCTCCGAGAGACTGAAAGAGGAGGTCATGAACATGACAAGGCAGGAGAGGACTCAGGTCGTCAAGAAACTATCCGTGTCCTTCATCATCGCGGCGGCCCTGGCCGTCATTCTGGCCGGGACGGCCTTGGCGGCGGTCATCGGCGTGCCGGAAACCTTGCAGGAGTGGTTTGGAAAACAGTGGACGGAAACCGGGGGCGGAGAGCAGATGCCCAAGGAGCAGCAAGCGGTCATTGATCGGCTGGTGCAGCCCATAAACGTATCCTCCGTCAGCAAAG
>CAQVQZ010000183.1:0-2932 GCA_948902155.1 uncultured Oscillibacter sp. | reverse complement strand
TTACCTTGGATTCCGTCACACCCGGCGAGGACGGCCTGTGGATGCTGGTGAAAATCGCGGGGACAGAGGAAGAAACCCGTTGGGACTTCATGGATTTCAGCGTCAGCTGCGAACCGACGGAGAAACAGGAAACGCTTGATTTTACGATAAGCGGATATACGGCCAGCTATACCGGCATGACCGAGGATAACACGCAGGTGCAGCTGATCTACTACCGGAGTACCGACGGGCAAGCCTTCCTGAACGGCGGGGAGTTTGAACTGAAGCTGGGAGGCATGTATTGCACAAAATGGACGGAAAACGAGGCATGTGAGATGATTGAGCGGGAAGGGAGATGGGCCCTGCCCTTCAAGCTGGAGCCTGTGGGAGAGCCGGAGTCCCTAACGGCCAAGAGCGCCCAGGTGGACGTTTCCAAGCTCGAATGGGATGAGGAAGGCGAGGAACTCTCAGAACCCATAGAGCGAAAAGGGACGCTGAGACTCCAGAATATACGAGTGACGTCCACAGGGTATCGGTTCGAAAGGCCCTTGGGCGAAGAGGGCTGGGAAATCCCTTCTCCGGAGCTGCTTCTGAAGGGCGGCGTGGATATCCAGGGAGGCGGGGCGATCCAAATCTACGGAGTCCCCGAAATGCGCGGCTCCTGGAACATTCCCGTGGACCTCTCCCAGGTGGAATCCATCCGCTTCGGCGACGTCGTAGTCCCGCTGGAACAACCCAAAACGTGAATCCCAGCAAAGAGCGCCTGTCTTCCGACAGGCGCTCCGTATCTCTTGCTCAAAACCGCAGCCGCATATCATACCAGACGGCTCCGCCGTGGACAGATTTGGAAACACCTTCGCTGCAATAGCCGAATTTCTCATAGTAGTGAAGGAGTTCCGCTTTACAGGTTAAAACACAGCCTCTCCTCCCCTGCGCCCGGGCGTCGGCGATGACCCGCTCCATCAGCAGCGCGGCCCTTCCCTGCTTTCGGTATGGGGGCAGCGTGTTGACGCCGAAAATCATCTGCCATGCGCCCTTCTCATCATGAAAGGAGGCGTCGGCATACATCTCGTCACAAATCCGGGGTTCGTTGGCTGCCGGGCCGTTGATGAAGCTGGTCGGCAGACCGCCCTCTTCCAGCAGCCAAAAATGCTGCGGGTACACGGCCAGGCGGCCTGCCAAAACCTGTTGGGACGCCGCCTCTTCCGGGGGGAAGCAGGCCGCCTCCATGGCCGCCAGGGCCGGAAGATCCGCGGGAACCGCCGCGCGGATGATCATGGAATCCCCCCTACGCATGCTCCCGCAGATATTGGTACTCCAGCAGCAGCCGTCCGGTGCTGTTGGAATAGTTTTCGAAGTGATAGGGCTGGTCCGCCCTGAACCGTATGGCGTCCCGCTCCAAAAGCTGGAAGGACTGCCCCTCCGCCGTCAGGCTCACGGAACCGTAAATCACCGTGGCATGGCAGATGCAGCCGGGTACGGAAGGGGCGGGCGCGTACCGCGCGCCGATGTACAGGTCCAAAAAGCAGCTCATCATATTGCTGACGCTGTCAAAGGGGAGGCTGGGCCGCAGGACGGTCCTGCCGCTGTCCAGGCGGCGGGGCCGGGTGTCCTGGACGCGGACCAGAATGGGGAATGAGTCGGCCCCTGTTTTTTCGGGCTCCTGCGCCTCCTTCTCCGGCTGGTGGGGAAAAATCCCCTCCTCCGGAATGGGAGCCGGGCCGCCGTACAGGTCGTCCATAACTGATCGTTCCCTCCGTTCTCTCTCTGTTTCAAAATGACTTGTTTCATACTACCTGTTTTGCCGGGATTTGTCAAGGCGCTTCCGCCGGGGGCGCCTTCCGGCGCAGAGCGTATCATATGAGAGAAGGCGCATCCCTTAAAAATGGAACGCCGGGCGGCCCCCCTTCCCCGCTCCCAGCCTCCGGCGGCGCTATGGACAAAGCCCTCTTCCACTGCTATAATAATTCCGCGTCCGGCGTCGGGTTCTTCCCCGCCAAGCCGGTTCCCCCCGATCCGGCATTCCGGAAATTTGAAGTTCCCCTTTCGGAACGCTATTATTTGATTTTGGAGGTGCAGCATGATTCCTTTCACCCTCAGACCCTGGCGGCCCGAAGACGCGGAGGCCGTCGCCGCCGCGGCGAACAATCCGAAGATTGCGGCGAATCTGCGAAACGTCTTTCCCCATCCCTATACCCTGGCGGATGCAGAGTGGTTTGTCAACGACTGCATTGCCCGGGGCGAGGAACGGCAGCTCAGCCGGGCCATTCTTATCGGGGGAAAGGCGTCCGGCAGCATCGGCGTCTTCGTGAAAGACGACGTGTACGAACGGTCTGCCGAACTGGGCTACTGGCTGGCGGAGCCCTATTGGGGGCAGGGCGTCATGTCGGAGGCGGTGCGGCAGCTCTGCCGGGAGGCGTTTGCGCGCTTTGACGTCCTCCGCATCTTTGCCGAGCCCTTCGCCGATAACCTGGGCTCCCGGCGGGTGCTGGAGAAGGCCGGTTTTACCTGGGAGGGAACGATGCGCAACGGCGTTTTCAAAAACGGGCGGGTCCACTCCTATTGTATGTACGCCCTTCTGCGGGAAGAGGCGAAGTTGGTATAAGCGGAAACGCGCTCCGTTCTGCACCTCCCGGGCGGCGGCGCATACACTGGATTGAAGGGACTCCGTTCCTTCGCCAGCTACTTATTAGGAGGTATTGCAATGCCTGAAAAAGTCATGCCCGGTCCCGTGGAGGACCTCAGCGGCATCCGCGAGGCGGTTTGCATCCATACCAGGAAGATTTATGATTCCTGCCGAGATAAAGACTGCATCGAGGACCTTCGCTTCTACCCCAAGCTGCAATACGTAGACGTCATCAACCGCGCCCTCTCCGTCAAGGGCGGCACAGCGAAGCTCCTGTACGTCTACGTCGACGTAGAACCCGTCAGCTTCAACCGCGGCTTCTACACG
>CAQVQZ010000182.1 GCA_948902155.1 uncultured Oscillibacter sp. | reverse complement strand
CCGCGCACACCCTTCCTTCCCGTTGCATCGGTTTTATGCGTTTTTCGACAAGCTGAGGGCCCGCCTCGCGGCGGGCCCCTTCCCGTTTCCGGTGTTTAAAAAATTTTTTCGCCCGCCTCAAACTTTCCGCCCTCCGTTTCCGTCTATACTACGGAAGCCGCCCGAAGCCCAGGCGCCGGACGGGGCGGCCCCAAGGAAAGGAGCATCGATGTGACGAAGGAAGAAACCCTGACCCAATTCCTCATCGAGAACCAGGCCCGGTCTTACCGCCTGGCCTACAGCCTTCTCCACAGCCGGGAGGAGGCCCTGGACGCGGTGCAGACCGCCGCCTGCCGGGCTCTGGAGCGGCAGGACGGCCTTCGGAACCCCGGGGCCGTGAAGACCTGGTTCACCCGCATTTTGATAAATGCCTGCAACGACCTTCTCCGCCAGCGGGGCCGGGTGGTCCCCTTCCCGGAGGAGGGCGCGGAGCCGGGCCGGGAGGACCCGGAGCCCGCCGACGACTCTCTGGCCAGGCGGGTGGACGCCCTGCCGCCGGAGGTGGGAACCGTCATCAAGCTGCGGTTTTACGAGGAGCTGACCCTGAAGGAGATTGGCGAAGTAACCGGCCAGAACATCAGCACGGTGAAAAGCCGCCTGTACGCGGGGCTGAAAAAGCTGCGCGTCGCAATGGAAGGAGCGGAACAATGAACAGCGAATTCAAAAACGCCAAAGAGGCTTACGACAGCATCCCCATTCCCGCCGAGCTGAACGAGCGGGTCCAGGCGGGCATCCGGGAGGGCAAGGCCCGCCGCCGGGCCCGCCGGGGCCGGACGGTCCGGCGCTGGGCGGCCACCGCCGCCTGCTTCGCCGTCCTGCTGGCGGGGCTGAACCTGTCCCCCACCCTGGCGAAGGCCGCCGCCAATGTGCCCGTTCTGGGGGGGCTGTTCCGGGTGCTGACCTTTGTGGATTACGACAGGACGGAGGACGGCATCCACTACGACGTCTCCGTCCCCCAGGTGGAGGCGGAGAGCGGCCTGGCGGAGCAGGTCAACGCCGTCATCCAGGAGAAGCTAGACACCCACCTGGCCAGGGCCCGGCAGGATTGGGATGACTATCGGGAGGCCTTCTTCGCCACCGGCGGCACCGAGGAGGAGTGGGCCGGCCGGGAAATGGACGTGATTGTAAACTACGAGGTTAAGAGCCGGAGCGACAGCCGGGTTTCCTTCGTGGTGAGCTTTGGCGAGGGCTGGGTGTCCGCCATGGAGGAGCGGTATTACTACAACCTGGACCTGGCGGAAAACCGGGACCTGACCCTCCGGGATTACCTGGGGGAGGACTGGGTAACCGTCTGCAACGCCTCCATTCAAAAGCAGATTGACGAGAGCGTGGACGAGGAGGGCTTCACCCTCTTCTTCGCCCCGGAGGACGGCGGCTTTACCACCGTGGACGAGACGACTGGCTTCTATGTCCGGGAGGACGGGACGGTCGTGGTGTGCTTCCCCGAATACAGCATCGCCGCCGGAGCGGCGGGGATTCCGGAGTTCCCCATTTCCTGAGCGCTCCGGAGCCGCGCAGGGGCCGCCCCATCGGGCGGCCCTTGCCAAGGAGCCGCTTTTGTGGTATACTGCCCTCGGTTTTCAATCGCGGCACAAGGGAGGCGCAGCCTATGTTTACCGGCTTCACGGACGAAACGGTGGATTTCATGTGGGGCATCCGCTTCAACAACGAGCGGACCTGGTTCGAGGCCCACAAGGATGTCTACCTGAACCACTTCTACCGCCCCATGCAGGCGCTGGGAGGGGAGATTTACGAGTTTCTCCGGGAACAGCGCCCGGATTACGATCTTGTCAACAAGGTTACCCGCATCTACCGGGACGCCCGCCGCCTCCATGGGCGGGGACCCTATAAGGAGAGCCTGTGGTTCTCTGTGGAGGAGCCCTCGGAGCAGTGGACGGCCAAGCCCACCTTCTGGTTTGAGCTGATGCCGGAGAGCTGGACTTACGGCATGGGATATTACCTCCCCAAGGCCCTGACCATGGCGAAGCTCCGGGCCCGGCTGGACCGGGACCCCAAGACCATGGAAGCCCTGACCCGGGCCCTGGGGAAGCAGGAGGAATTCGCTCTGGAGACGGAGGCCTATAAGCGGCCCAAGGGCCCCGCTCCCTCGCCGGCGCTGGAGCCCTGGTATCAGGCGAAATCCTTTGTCATCTGCCATGAGGAGAAGCTGACGGAGGACCTGTTCTCCCGGGCCATTGTGGACCGGCTGAAGAGGGGGTATGCGTTCTTGCTGCCCTATTACGATTATTTTGTGACCCTGGACGGGGACCCGGACCCCCGGGAGCGGCCGGCGCCGGAAGCTTAAAATTTGGGTTCAAACCGGCGGAATGCCGGAGGGGCGGGAAAAGGGCCACTCCGCCGGCATTCCGCGGCTGTGAATACAGGTTCCTGCCCGGGAGGGGATTGACAGCCCGCGGAAAAGCGAGTAAAATAGCCACGTTGCTTTTAAGGGAGGCCCGGCAGGATCGTGCGGCCGCGTTCCGGGGAGCAGACCTAAGCATGTGCGGCCCGCCCGCCAAGGGCACCCAAAATTCCATATGCGTCCGTAGCTCAGCAGGATAGAGCATCCGCCTCCTAAGCGGAAGGCCAGCGGTTCGAATCCGCTCGGGCGTACCAGCTCAGAAATTCCCCTTACCGCTGCGCTTCCCGCCTTTGGCGGAAAGCTCCGCCGGACGGGGAATTTCTTCGCTTTCAACCAGGAACCGCTTCGCTGGGTTCCTGGTTGAGAAGGACGGGGTGTTATATTCAGATTGCCTGACTATTCCAGCTCAGAAATTCCCCTTACCGCTGCGCTTCCCGCCTTTGGCGGAAAGCTCCGCCGGACGGGGAATTTCTTCGCTTTCAACCAGGAACCGCTTCGCTGGGTTCCTGGTTGAGAAGGACGGGGTGTTATATTCAGATTGCCTGACTATTCCAGCTCAGAAATTCCCCTTACCGCTGCGCTTCCCGCCTTTGGCGGAAAGCTCCGCCGGACGGGGAATTTCTTCGCTTTCAACCAGGAACCGCTTCGCTGGGTTCCTGGTTGAGAAGGACGGGGTGTTATATTCAGATTGCCCGGCTATTCCGGCTCAGAAACTCCCGCCGCCGCTCCGGTGGGAATTTCTTTGCGTTCGGCCGGGGGGAACAGGGCGGGTTCCGCCCGCCAAAAAATGGGGGCCTGTTCCCATAAACGAACGGTGAACAGGCCCTTGTGCAGCGTGGGGGGAAGAGATCCTCCAAGGCATGCTTGGGGAGCTTGAAGACACCCCTTAGGCTCCCCTTGCCGGGATCTTTGTCCGGATGCCCTCCAGGCGGTTCAGGGCCTCCAGCAGGGTTTCGTCCTTCTTCGCGAAGTGGAAGCGGATCAGGTGGTTCACCGGCTCCCGGAAGAAGCTGGACCCGGGAACGGCTCCCACGCCCACCTTTTCCGCCAGATCCTCGCAGAACTTCAGGTCGCTCGCATAGCCGAACTCCGAGATGTCCAGCAGCACGTAATAGGCCCCCTCCGGCGTGGTGTGGCTGAGCTTCAGATCGTCCAGGCCCTTTAAGAAGAGCTTCCGCTTATGGGTGTATTTCGCAAGCAAATCGTCGTAATAGTCCTGCCCGAACCTCAGCCCGGGGATGACCGCCTCCTGGAGGGGGGCCGCCGCCCCCACGGTGAGGAAGTCGTGGACCTTCTGGATGCGCTCCGTAATTTCCGGCGGCGCGATGGTATAGCCCAGCCGCCAGCCGGTGATGGAATAGGTCTTGGAGAGGGACGAGCAGGAGATGGTCCGCTGCCGCATGCCGGGGAGCGACGCAAAATAGACATGCCGGTGGGGGGCGTAGACGATGTGCTCATAGACCTCGTCGGTGATGACGTAGGCGTCGTATTTCTCCGCCAGGGCGGCGATGATTTCCAGCTCCTCCCGGGTGAAAACCCGGCCGCAGGGGTTGGAGGGGTTGCAGAGGATCAGCGCCTTGGGCCCCTGGCGGAAGGCGTCCTCCAGCACCTCCGGGTCGAAATGGAAGTCCGGCGGCGTCAGGGGCACGTAGACGGGCTCCGCGCCGCAGAGGATGGTATCCGCCCCGTAGTTCTCATAGAAGGGGGAGAAGACAATCACCTTGTCCCCGGGGTTCGCCACGGTCATCATAGCGGCCATCATGGCCTCCGTGCTGCCGCAGGTGACGGTGATCTCCCCGTTGGGGTCGATGGGGAAGCCCATGTACCGGGACTGCTTTGCCGCCAGGGCCTCCCGGAGGTTCTGGGCCCCCCAGGTGATAGAATACTGGTGGAAGTCCTCCTGGCTGACCTCTGCCAGCCGGTCCAGGATAGCCCGGGGCGGCTCAAAGTCCGGGAAGCCCTGGGAGAGGTTCACCGCGCCGTACTGATTCGAAATGCGGGTCATGCGGCGGATTACCGAGTCGGTAAAACCGGCGGTGCGCTCAGACAGACTCTGCATGGTCGTGCCCTCCAATGTAGGATTTTTGGTCGTTCAGGATGTGCAGGGG
>CAQVQZ010000181.1 GCA_948902155.1 uncultured Oscillibacter sp. | reverse complement strand
TGGCCGTTGAGTTCATGCGGGCAGGACAAGTCCTACCGTACAGACCTATATTCTAACAGGGAAAGCTCCAAAAAGCAAGGTTTTTTTTTCATATTTTCCCGCATATTTTCTTGAGCTTCCCGAGGGCGGGGGGAAGAACCGTTTCATCCGGGGACCTTCCCCGGATTTTCAGAAGCTGTACCAATAGGCGGCGGTATGCAGATTGGCGAGAAAATTTTTTGTCCGGCAAGGAAAAGACGCGCAGGAATCCTGACGGATTTCAAGCGTTTTTGACGCGGTCCGGACGAAAAATTTTCCGGCGAGATGGGTGCCGGCGCCTATTGGTACAGCTTCTCAGCATGTTTGGAAGGGCAAGCTCATAAAATACAGGAAAAGAACCCAAAAGGAGGGGACGGACATGACCTCACGGCAGACAGGGCGGCGCATCGCGTCGATGACCCGCCGGCGGCCTGGGACCCCGTGCGCCCGCAGCGTCCGGAGCCGGGCCCGCCGCGGAAAAAATGAGCCGCTGGGCGCCAGGGATCTTCGGCTGCTGCTGCAGCTGGTGGCCTGCGGGAGCATTTTTGTGGCGCTGGTGGCGGCAAAGCTGCTGCTTCCGGCGAGAATGGCAGGGTTTAACGAGAAGCTGTCTGCCGCCATGGAACGGAATATGGATGTGCAGGCGGTGTTTTCCGCCGTGGGCCGGGCTTTTTCCGGAGAGGAGAGCGTTGGGGAGGTCTACCAGGCGGTGTTCCACCCCCAGGAAGAGGACGTCCGGACCGGGGCCGTTTCTCAGACCGGAAACGGGAGAACGGACGTCCCGGCGCCGAAGCTCCAGGACGGTGCGGCGCTGGAGCTTCTGCGGAGCTACCGGGAGAAAAGCGGCGGCTCGGCTCAGGAGGAGGCGCCTCCGGAGGCGGAAGCGGCCCCTTCCGCCTCGAATCTGGCGTATGTGCTCTACTCGGAGGAGAACCTCCCGGAGGGGGTGAGCATGGAGCAGGAGATTCTGGGGTTCGACTATTGCGTCCCGGTGTCCGGTGCTCTGAGTTCCGACTTTGGATACCGGGAACACCCGGTGGAGGGGGAGGAGCGGTTTCACTACGGCATAGACTTGGCAGCAGACGTTGGAACAGAGGTGCGCAGCTTTGCCGACGGAGTGGTCACCCTTGTGGGGGACAGCAGCAGCTATGGCCGCTACTGCGTCGTGTCCCACAAGGGGGGATACTCCACGCTTTATGCCCACTGCAGCCGGATTACGGCCTCCTCCGGCGCGGCGGTGACCCGGGGACAGAAGATCGCCGAGGTGGGGGAGACGGGCATCGCCACCGGACCCCATCTTCACTTTGAGCTTCAGCGGGAGGGCGCGTACCTGAACCCCATCTATTATGTCACCTCCCTGTAGGGTGCAGGCAACCGGCGGCTTTGTCCTCCTGGCCGTCTGGTTTGCGCTGGCCTGCGGCTGGGAGCCCCTGGCTACCATACTGGGGGCCGCCGCCCTCCATGAGCTGGGACATTGGGCCGTGCTCCGCCTGCTGGGAGCGAAGGTAACGGGCTTCCGCCTGAGCGTCCTGGGGGCGGAACTGGAGACGGACAGCCGCCGGTTGTCCTATGGCGGGGAGCTGGCGGCGGTGCTGGCGGGGCCTGCCGCCAACCTGCTGGCCGCCCTGGCCCTGACGGCGCTGGGGAAGGGCCGCTGGCCCGCCGCCGTGGGAGCAAACCTGGTGCTGTGCATCTTCAACCTTCTGCCCATCCGCCCCCTGGACGGCGGGCGGGCGCTGTATCTGCTGGCGGCCTGGGCGGGAGGCCCGGGGACGGGGGAGACGGCGGTCCGGTGGAGCGGAACCGTCACGGCGGCAGTCTTGGCGGCGGCGCTGGGATGCGTGATCTGGCGGACGGGAGGGAGCCTTTGGCTGCTGCCCGCGCTGTGCGCCGGCGTTTATTGGGGCGTGTCGCCCTGGTGCTCCGGGCCGCGCGCCTGAAAGGGGGATCGAAAACGAGCGGAACCCGGGAGGGTTCCGCTCGTAACGCGCTTCCTCCCCGCAGAAGGACGTGCCCGCATTTTCTCGCCGGCCCGGAGGTTCCCGGGGCGCATTTGCGCCCCGGGAATCTTTTATCCGTTGGAGAGCCGCTCGGTCAGCTGCTCCAAAATGTAGCGGCCAAGGTCCTCCCGGCCGGTATCCCCGCCCTCCAGATCGGCCTGGAGGGCGGCATAGGCCCGGGCGGTTTTCTCAATGTCGGCGCTTCCCTCCCGCAGGGATTCGATCCAGGCGTCCAGGTACTTCATAAGCTTTTCCCACGCCTGCTGTTCCTCGTTTTTTTCCTTGCTCAATTTCATCCGGTCCAGCATGGCGGTCTTGAGGTCGAAGAGGGCGGAGAGCAGCGGTTCCTTCCTGAAGGCGGCTTGTCCGGAGTCCGGGGCGGCGGGGGAGGGTTTGGTCTGGGCGCCGGCGCAGGTCCGGGCCAGCCGGTCCTGAAAGGATGTGCCCTCCGGGGCGCTCCTTCCGGGGGCGGGGCGGCGGCTTTCCGCGCCGGGGCAGGCGTTGGTCAGGGGTGAAATGCTCATGGCAGCGCTTCCTTTCTGAACGTTCCTAAAAAAGCAGAAAGCGGCTGTGAGCATATCACGGCCGCTTTCTGTTCCTTGCGTCTTTGTCCTCCGCAATCCGTTGCGGAGGAAATTATTTTGCGTACTCGACGACTTTTGTCTCCCGGAGGACATGGACCTTGATCTGACCGGGGTACTCCATTTCCTCCTCGATTTTCTTGGCCAGGTCCCGGGCCAGGATGACCATCTGATCCTCGCTGACCTGCTCGGGCTTGACCATGACCCGGACCTCCCGGCCCGCCTGGATGGCGAAGGCCTTGTCCACGCCGGGATAGGAGCCGGTGATCGTCTCCAGCTGTTCCAGGCGCTTGATGTAGTTTTCCAGGTTTTCGCGGCGGGCGCCGGGCCGGGCGGCGGAAATGGCGTCCGCGGCCTGAACCAGACAGGCGACGATGGTCCTGGGTTCCACATCGTTGTGATGGGCCTCGATGGCGTGGATGATCTCCTCGCGCTCCTTGTACTTCCGGGCGAATTCCACGCCCAGGGCCACGTGGGTGCCCTCCATCTCGTGGTCTACGGACTTGCCCAGGTCGTGGAGCAGGCCCGCCCGCTTGGCGGCCTGGACATCCACGCCCAGCTCCGCCGCCATCATGCCGGCGATGTGGCTGACCTCCACGGAGTGCTGGAGGACGTTCTGCCCGTAGCTGGTGCGGTAGTGGAGGCGGCCCAGCATCTTCACCAGCTCCGGGTGGAGGCTGCGGACGCCGCACTCGAAGACGACCCGCTCGCCCTCGGCCTTGATGGTGGCGTCCACCTCCCGGCGGGCCTTTTCCACCATCTCCTCAATGTGGGTGGGGTGGATGCGCCCGTCGGCAATGAGTTTTTCCAGGGCCAGCCGGGCAATTTCCCGGCGCACCGGCTCGAAGCAGGAGACGGTGATGGCCTCCGGCGTGTCGTCAATGATGAGGTCCACGCCGGTCAGGGTTTCAATGGTGCGGATGTTCCGGCCTTCCCGGCCGATGATGCGGCCCTTCATCTCGTCATTGGGCAGGGGAACCACACTGACGGTCATGTCGGCCACCTGGTCGGCGGCGCAGCGCTGGATGGCCTGGGCCACGATTTCCCGGGCCCTGGCGTCGCACTCCTCCTTCATCCGGGACTCCACCTCTTTGATCTTGAGGGCGGTCTCGTGGGTGACCTCGGACTCCACCTGGTCGATGAGGTACTGCTTGGCCTCCTCGGTGGTGAAGCCGGAGATGCGCTCCAGCATTTCGGTCTGGCCGCGCTTGACAAGTTTGATCTCCTCGGTCTCCTTATCGATGGCGGTGTGCTTCTGGGTCAGGGACTCTTCCTTCTTCTCCACGGCTTCGATCTTCCGGTCGAGGTTTTCCTCCTTCTGCTGCAGGCGGTTTTCCTGCCGCTGAAGGTCGGCGCGGCGTTCCTTGACTTCCTTTTCGTACTCGCTGCGGTTTTTTAAGATCTCCTCTTTGGCTTCCAGCAGGGCCTCGCGCTTTTTGGATTCGGCGCTTTTGATGGCCTCGTTGACGATGCGCGTTCCCTCTTGCTCGGCGCTGGAGATTTCTTTTTCAGAGACGTTCTTCCGGTAGCGAATACCAAGCGGGAAGCAGATCACGCCGCCCACCACCAGACCGCAGATGGCGGCGATGAAAATTTGGATCACGGCTGCTGATCCCTCCATTCAGTTTTGGTATTGCCGCGAAGCCCGTTTCAAAAACCGTCAACACGCCCGTACGGCGGAGAGCTTCCACCCTCCTGGGCATGGATGTCCGCGGGCGGTATGGCCGCCGCGGGGATCAGGGGGACAGGTCTTCCGCCCGCGTCCCGAATGGGGGGCGCTTGTCTTCCGGGGGCGGAATGCGTTCGCCGCTGGGCATATTGCCAGTTTTCCAAACAGGCCCGCGAACAGGGGCGTTTTAGAAAACAACCGGAGGACACCCCTTTGCCCTCCGACGGCAATCTGCCTTTAGTTTAAACTTTTACTGGACCG
>CAQVQZ010000180.1 GCA_948902155.1 uncultured Oscillibacter sp. | reverse complement strand
GTAATTTCATCCCTTTATTATAGCACAACCCAACTTATGTGAACAGTCCCTAGGAAAGCTGGCGGCAGAGCGGAAGCTGCCCATCCAGTCCCACCTGTCGGAGAACACCGGGGAGATCGACTGGGTGCGGTCCCTCCACCCGGACTGCGGGCAGTATTGGGAGACCTACCGGAAATACGGCCTTTGGAACGACCGGACGCTGATGGCCCACTGCGTGTGGTCCGACCAGCGGGAGTGGGCGGCGATGCGGACCGCCGGGGTGACGGTGGTCCACTGCGCGGACTCCAATCAGAACATCTGCTCCGGCGTGGCCCCGGTGCGGGTCATGCTGAACGAGGGGCTTCGGGTGGCCCTGGGCAGCGACATCGCCGGAGGCGACCGCCTCAGCATGTTCGACGTGGTGGCGGCGTCCATCCGGGCCTCCAAGGCCCGGCGGATTCTGGACAACTGGAAGACCGATTTCCTCACCGTGGCCGAGGGCTGGTATCTGGGGACCTCCGCCGGGGCGGCGTTCTTCGGGGAGCAGCCGGGCTTCGCCCCTGGGAACGCCCTCCACGCCGTGGTTCTGGAGGACGGCGCGCTGCCCCGGCCCCATCCCCTGACGGCGGCGGAGCGGCTGGAGCGCTGCGTCTACCGGCGGCAGAAGGACGCCGTCCGGGCGGTCTGGAGCGAGGGGCGGCTGGTGTTTTCCAGAGAAAATCAGACGTAAACAAAGCAAACAAAGGGACCGCTGAATTTCTTCAGCGGTCCCTGGTTATTTACCCTTTTATCCGATGTAAGGCAGAATCATCGAGGCCAGCAGGGCCACGACCAGCACCACCGCTAAAAGCAGCGCCACGGCCCGTTTCAGCTTGCCGTTCATGTCGGTTCCTCCTTTGTCCATACTTTGCGGATGCTCTTTTCCGCCTTGCTCCGGGGGAGCATCAGCTCATGCCCGCAGCCCAGGCAGCGGAGCTTGATATCCATGCCCACCCGCAGAATCTCCCACTGGGTCGAGCCGCAGGGATGGGGCTTTTTCAGTTCTACCCGGTCGTGAAGCCGAAGGTCCATCCTGTCCTCCTGTCAATCATTTCAGTCTGCCGCATATATTAACCTATCAAAGTCAATGCCGCCCACGCGGCAGATAGGATGCGATCAATTATGCCGGAAAACAAATTCTACCCGCCGGAGGGCCTCCGCCCTCCCGCCGCGCTCACCCTCTCCGACCTCCGGGAAGCCCTGGAGAGCGGCGCGATTCTGGAAGCCCCCGTCCAGCGCTGCGGCGTGGACCACACCCTCTATCTCTCCCTGGGCGGCGTCCAGGGGCGCATTCCCCGGGAGGAAGCCGTGGCCCCCTGGATCAGCGGGGCGGAGCGGGACATCGCCGTCCTCTCCCGGGTCGGCAAGCCCACCTGCTTCACCGTCACCGCCCTGGAGGCCGACGAGAAGGGCGCGCCGGTGGCCCTCCTGTCCCGCCGGGCCGCCCAGGAGCGGGCCATGGAGTCCTTTCTGGAAACCCTGGAGCCGGGGTCCGTCCTCACCGGCCGGGTGACCCGGCTGGAGAACTTCGGGGCCTTTGTGGACGTGGGCTGCGGCATCGTGGCCATGCTGCCCATCGAGCACATCTCCGTCTCCCGCATCTCCCACCCCAGGGAGCGTTTCCAGCCGGGGCAGAAGATTCTGGCGGCGGTCTGGTCCCTGGACCGGGAGGCCCGCCGCATCACCCTGACCCATCGGGAGCTGCTGGGCACCTGGATGGAGAACGCCAGCCGCTTCCGTCCCGGCGAGACGGTGCGAGGCGTGGTCCGGACGGTGAAGGAGTACGGCAGCTTCATCGAGCTGGCCCCCAACCTCTCCGGCCTGGCCGACGCCAGGGAGCGCCTGGCCCCCGGCGACGGCGTGTCGGTGTACATCAAGAGCATCCGCCCGGAGCGGATGAAGGTGAAGCTCCAGGTGATCGAGAAGCTGCCTCCGTCCCCGCCGGAGCCGATTCGCTACCAGATCACCGACGGAAAGCTGGAGCACTGGGTCTACTCCCCGCCGAACTACGAAAAGGAGCCGGTGGAGACGGACTTTACAGCTCCCGTCCCTTGAGCTTTTCCCAGTAGGCTTTCGCCGCCTGTTCCGTCTTGTTCTCCCCCCACTCGTAGTATTTCACGCCCTTCAGGGCGTCGGGGAGATACTGCTGGTCTACCCAATGGCCGGGGAAATTGTGGGGGTAAAGATAGTGCTGCTGGTTGTCGAAGCCGGTGGTGTCGGCGTGGACGTTCTGGAGCTGCCGGGGCACATCCCCGGTGCGTCCCGCCCGGACGTCCGCCCGGGCTTTGCCGATGCCCTCCACCACGCTGTTGGATTTGGGGGCCGTGGCCAGCAGGATGGCCGCCTGGGCCAGGGGCAGCTGCGCCTCCGGCAGTCCCAACTGCATGGCGGTGTCCACGCAGGCTTTCACGATAGCCACGGCCTGGGGGTAGGCCATGCCCACGTCCTCGCTGGCGGAGCAGAGAAGGCGGCGGCAGGGAGTCACCAGGTCCCCCGCCTCCAGGAAGCGGGCCAGGTAGTGCAGGGCCGCGTCGGGGTCGCTGCCCCGGAGGGACTTCATCAGGGCGGAGGCGATGTCGTACATGGCGTCGCCCCCCTTGTCGAAGCGCATGGCGCTGCGCTGGGAGACCTGGGCCGCGTCTTCTTTGGAGATGAAGAGTTTCCCCTTTTTCGGCTGGGCCGCATGGCTGAGGAGCTCCACGGCGTTGACGGCCTTCCGCACGTCCCCGCCGCAGGCGGTGGCGATCTGCAAAGGCAGGCCCTCTTCCCAGGCCAGGGGCAGGGAGGCCCGCTCCTTTTCGATGTTCAGCGCCCGGAGGACGGCGGGTTCCGCCTCCTCCGGCGGCACCGCCTTGAACTCAAAGACCGTGCCCCGGCTGAGCAGGGCGCTGTAGACATAAAAATAGGGGTTCTCCGTGGTGGATGCGATCAAGGTCAGCTTGCCGTTTTCCATGAACTCCAGCAGGCTCTGCTGCTGCTTTTTGTTGAAGTATTGAATCTCGTCCAGGTACAGCAGCACCCCGCCGGGGGCCAGCAGGGTCCCCACGTCGGCGATGATGTCCTTGATGTCCTGGAGGGAGGCGGTGGTGGCGTTGAGGCGGTAGAGGGCCTTGTGGGTCCGCTCGGCCACGATGTTGGCAATGGTGGTCTTGCCGGTGCCGGAGGGACCGTAAAAGACCATATTGGCCTCGGTCCCGCTCTCGATCAGGCGGCGGAGCACCGCGCCGGGGGCCAGGAGGTGCCTCTGGCCCACCACCTCGTCCAATGTCTGGGGGCGGATCTCGTCCGCCAGGGGGCGCTGCATGGCGGTCCCTCCTTTATGGTTCATGGAACAGGATTATAGCACACCGGGAACGGAGATTCTACCGCTTCCGGAAAAAATCTTTCGCCGCAGGCCTTACAAGTCCGCGCTTTTTTCATAGGCCAGCCGGGGATAGGGGTCCTCGACCACATAGATGGTCCCCCGGCGGATGAAGCCGCACTTCTCCAGGAGCCGCTGCATGACCACGTTGTCCCCGTGGGTGTCCACCCGCAGGTGGCCGCACTGGCCGAAGGACCATTGGAGGCAGAACTGCCCCACGCCCTTCCGGGTCCCGTCTCCCGCCATGCGGTGGACAACGCCGTAAGGGCTGTGGTCCAGCCACTGTCCGTCTTCGATGACCCGGTAAGTAGGTTCGACGTCCTCCCCCTGGATGAAGAAGAAGGTGCCCACGACCCGCCCCTCGTGGACGCAGACGTAGCTGTTCCCGGCGGCGATGTCGGCGTGGATCAGGTCCTCCGGAGGCCAGGTGGTGTCGCCCCATTGGTGGGGGTTGCCGTGCTCCGCCATGAAGCGGCGGGCGTATCGGTAGATTTCCATCATTCGGGGGAAGTCTTGTTCGGTTGAATGCCTTATTTCCATGGCGGGCCTCCTTTGTAAAGTGAAATAATTGTCAATTGCTAAGCGCTGCCTTCCGGTGGTACAACGGAGGATTTCCCCATCGGCCGTTCTTTTCATGAGGGCCTCACCCTCGTCTCCACAACCTCCCAGACTGGGGGGCGGGCTGTTCATAACCGCTCCTACATTCCGGTCCTATCGGTAGACGCCCCGAATATGAGCCGTTTGCAGAGGCTTCGGCGCTTCCGCAAGCGCCGAAGCCTCTAAGGAGGAAACCCTCAGTCACCGCCTGCGGCGCTGCCAGCTCCCCTTTCAAGGGAGCCAAGAGGGAGGCCCACCGAACAAAACCGCCCCGTCAACCACCCATTTTATGTTTACATCCCCAAACCACCCCCGCCTATCGCACAATCTCCCTCACCAGCCGGGCCGTCATGCCCCAGACGGCGCGCCCCTGGTAAAACCAGACCGGCACCTCCATCCGCGCCCGGCTCCAGGGGTACTCTCTGGACACCCCCACCCGGTCATAGGGAAACTCCCCCGGCGGCTGGGGGACCAGCTCATACCGCCAGACCTCCGGCTCCGTCTCCCGGAAAAAGGCCAGGGGCACGGTAAACGCCTCCGCCACCTCCGCCGGGGAGGG
>CAQVQZ010000179.1 GCA_948902155.1 uncultured Oscillibacter sp. | reverse complement strand
TGGGCGACATCGAGTCCCAGCCCTTCCTGGAGGCCATCCGCCAGGTCCGGGCCGAGCGGCCCCAGGGGGACGTGCTCTTCATCCACGTGCCCCTCATCGTGGAAATCCCCGGCTCCGGGGAACTGAAGTCCAAGCCCACCCAGCACTCTGTGAAGGAGCTCCTCTCCCTGGGCATCCAGCCAGACATTCTGGTCTGCCGCTGCGACACCCCCATTACCGCCGACGTGCGGCGGAAAATTGCCCTCTTCTGCAACGTGGAGTCCGACTGCGTGATTCAGAACGCCACCGCCGAAACCCTCTATGAGGTCCCCCTGCTTATGGCCAAGGAGGGTTTGGACGAGGTGGTCTGCCGGAAGCTGGGGCTCATCACCCACCAGCCGGACCTCCGGGAGTGGACCGCCATGGTCCAGCGGGAGAAGAACGCCCATAAGCACGTGGAAATCGCCCTGGTTGGCAAATACGTCCAGCTCCACGACGCCTATCTCTCCGTGGTGGAGTCGTTGAACCACGCGGGCACCGCCAACGACGTGGTGGTGGACATCCGCTGGGTGAACTCCGAGACCCTGACGGAGAAGAATATTGGGGAGGAGCTTGGCGGCTGCGGGGGAATCATCGTCCCCGGCGGCTTCGGCGACCGGGGCATCGAGGGCATGATTCAGGCCGTCCGCTACGCCCGGGAGAACCGCGTTCCCTACTTCGGCGTGTGCCTGGGCATGCAGATGGCCGTCATTGAGTTCGCCCGGGACGTCCTGGACTATGCCGACGCCCATTCCTCCGAGTTCTCCGAGACCACCCAGCACCCGGTCATCGCCCTGATGCCCGATCAGGTGAACATCACCGACAAGGGCGGCACCATGCGGCTGGGGCGCTACCCCTGCGAGCTGAAGGAGGGCACGGTGAGCCGCGGGCTCTACGGCGCGGCGGAGATTTCCGAGCGGCACCGGCACCGCTTTGAGTTCAACAACGATTTCCGGGCCGAGATGGAGGCCAAGGGGATGGTGCTGGCGGGATTGTCCCCCAGCGGGCATCTGGTGGAGATCGTGGAGCTGCCGGACCACCCGTGGTTTGTGGGCGTGCAGTTCCATCCGGAATTCAAGTCCCGGCCCGACCGGCCCCACCCGCTGTTTTACGGGTTTGTGAAGGCTTCGGCGGAGAGGGCGGAGTAATGCGCCGCCTTTGGGCGGCCCTGCTGTGCGCGCTGGTCCTGACAGCGTGCAGCTCTCCGCCGCCGGAGGGGACCTGCGACAATCTTCCCGGCGGCATCGACCCGGTGCTGATGGTGGAGGGAACACGCTACCTCTGGCACGGCGTGAACAACGGCGGCATGGTGATTCACGCGGACGAGGAGGGGCGGCTCACCAGCAGTCTCCCCGAGGGCTGTGAGGCCCTGGGGGCGCTGGGAGAGGTCACGGAGAACCCGCCGGAGAAGGACTTCCAGATGCAGGCGGGCTTCGGGGCCACCGGCGAGGTCTACGGCGACCCGGACAAGCCTCTGGTGGTCTATGTGCTCATGACCACCGATTGGTTTAAAGAGACCTACATCCGCTTTGAGAGTGAAGAGCTGGGGGAAAACCTGATTGCCTGGGACGGGCGGCTGTTCCAGATTCCCATCGGCTATCACCAGATCGTGGAGGAACTGCCGGAGGGCTGTGTATCCATCGGGACGCTCAAATTCGTCCCCCCGGATACCCTGCCGGAGGACGGCCTGGCGTGCAACGGCATGGGCGACAGCTTCGGCCACACCCTGACGGGGCGGGAGGTTTTTCAGGACCCGGCGGACCCGGACGTGCTCTATGTCTTCGAAACCCAATCCTCGCGGGAGGGAAGCTATCCCGCCTGGGAGGTCTGCCGTCCCTGGGAGCCGGGGGCTTCGCCGTACCCTGCCGGATAAAACAGCAGGAGCTCCGGCTTTCCGGAGCTCCTAGGGTTCCAATAATTCTTCTACCGTTACGCCGAGGGCCTGGGCCAGGGCTTTCAGTTCGATGTCCGTCACGAAGCGCTGGCCGCTCTCGATGCGCTGGACCGCGTTCTTATCTACGTCCAGGCCGCCCAGCTGGAGCATGTCCGCTAAGCCGCGCTGGGACAGCCTCGGTTTCCTTGCTTTTCGCAAAACGGCCACCTGCACGCCGCAGAGATTGAGCCGCCCATCCGGGGCGTGGTTCTTGTACATAAAACCATTCCTGACATTTAGTGATTGTCATTTGGCTTATTTTATGATATCCTGAAAAGGCAACTGACATTCACTAAAGGTCAAATGGAGGTTTTTATGGAATTGACTGCACAGGAAGAATTGGCGGCGCAGGCGATCGGCCTGGAGGTTATGCGGTATTTGAAGCAAGAGGAAACCGTAAAAAGCATTGCCGCGGAGACGGAATCCAGGGCGATGCGGGCTTTGGAGGGAATCCGGCGGATTCTGAACGACGAGTACTCATCGGACCCGGAATGCTTTCAGCGAATCGAGGCCATCCTGAGTGCCTTGGAGGAAGCCGGGATTTTTACCACGCGGCACGACTGGTAACTTAAGGAGTACCTTTTATGAAACTGAACATTTTTGCTGCGGAGAGCGTTTGCTGACCGGGAGGCTGGCAAATCCTTTTCCGCCATTCCTCCCGGAAGATGTACAACGATCTTCAGGAGGAACCATCATGAACCGTGAGAATAAACGGAAGCAATACGAAAAAGGCTATTACAAAACCCATCCCTGCGCCGACGCCTTCGCCTGCCGGGTCTGCGGCCGTCCGGTCGCGCCCGCCGGGGCGGGCAGCGGGCACCGCAACCACTGCCCCAACTGCCTCTCCAGCGTCCATCTGGACGTGGAGCCCGGCGACCGGGCGGCGGACTGCGGCGGGGTCATGGACCCCATTGCCGTGTGGGTCCGCAAGGGCGGCGAGTGGGCCGTGGTCCACCGCTGCCGCCGCTGCGGGGCCCTCAGCTCCAACCGGGTAGCGGCGGACGACAACCCTATGAAATTGATGAGCATCGCCATGAAGCCGCTGTGCGCCCCGCCCTTCCCGCTGGAGCGCATCGAGGAGATGACCGCTCTGATGGGCGGGGACGGGCGCATGCCGTAAGACGACCGCCCGGATGGGCGCACGACGTAAAACGGGCAGGGCCGCTTCGCGGCCTTGCCCATTCCAAATTGGAAGGAACGATGACCCATGAATCACATGCAAGCAATCGCCGCCGCGCTGGAGGCGGAAAACCTGGACGCCGTCCTCCTCACCGGGGAGGCCAACCGCTTTTACGCCTCGGGCTTCTTCACCCCCGGACGGGACGCTACGGCCCTTGTCACCCGCAAGGACGCCTATTTCTTCACCGACGCCCGGTATACGGAAGCCGCCGGGCGGCGGCTGGAGGAAATCGAGCTGCGGGAGCTTACCCCCGGCAAGGGGCTGATGGACCAGCTCCGGGAGCTGGTGTTTTTGAAGGGCATCCGGCAGCTGGGCTTCGAGGACGCCGCCATGACCGTCCAGACCTTCCGCCGCCTGGAAAAGGCGCTGTCCGAGGGGACGTGCTCCTGTGAGACGGTCCCCTTCTCCGGACCCCTGGCCCGGCTCCGGCAGGTCAAGGACGCGGGAGAGCTGGAAGCCATGGAGGCCGCCCAGCGCATCTCCGAGCGGGCGTTGGAGGCCATTTTAAAAGAGGTCCGCCCCGGCGTGACGGAGAAAGAGATCGCCGCCCGGCTGCAATACTGGATGCTGCACTACGGGGCGTCGGATATGTCCTTCGACCCCATTGTGGTCTCCGGGGCCAACGGAAGCCTGCCCCACGGCGTGCCCTCGGAGAAGGAGATTCAGGCCGGGGAGTTCGTCACCATGGATTTCGGCTGTGTCTACGGCGGCTACTGCTCCGACATGACCCGGACGGTGGCCGTGGGCAGCGTAACGGAGGAGATGGAACGGGTATACCGGACCGTCCTGACCGCCCAGGAGGCGGGCATCGCCGCCGCCAGAGCCGGGGTTCCCGGCAGGGACGTGGACGCCGCCGCCAGGGCTGTTATCAAAGAGGCGGGATATGGGGAGTATTTTACCCACAGCTTTGGGCACGGGGTGGGGGTGGAGATTCACGAGGCCCCCAACGCCGCTTCCAGCAATGAAATGGCCCTTCCCGCCGGGGCCGTGATCTCGGCGGAGCCGGGAATCTATATTCCGGGGAAGCTGGGCGTGCGGATTGAGGATGTGATTTTGATCACAGACGGGGGATGCCGGAATCTGACGAAGGCTCCCAAGGAATTGATCGTGCTGTAATGCAAAGGAGGAAACGAGTATGCTGATGCTTTGGTATCCCAAGTGCTCCACCTGCCAGAAGGCCAAGAAGTGGCTGGACGAGCGGGGCGTGCACTGCCCGGTCCGGGACATCAAGACCGAGAATCCCACAGCGGAGGAGCTCCGCCGGTGGTGGACCGCCAGCGGACTGCCCCTGAAGCGGTTTTTCAACACCAGCGGGCTCCAGTACAAGGCCCTGGGGCTGAAGGACAAGCTCCCCGGCATGAGCGAGGAGGAGCAGCTGGCCCTGCTGGCCACGGACGGCATGCTGGTAAAGCGGCCCATTCTGGCGGGGGACGGCTTTGTCCTCACCGGGTTCAAGCCCCAGG
>CAQVQZ010000178.1:3327-4616 GCA_948902155.1 uncultured Oscillibacter sp. | reverse complement strand
TGTTGGAGCGAACCTACAGCACTGCCGAGCCCCACAGCAGCAAATTCTGGGAGAGCGAAGCCGCCGGTACGCTGCGGGCGGAAAGCCACCAGGATATTGTCAACGACCTGCTTCTGCTCATCGGCCAGCACACGGAGACGGCTACCCTGCGGCTGTATGACTTTGACAGCGAGCTTGCCGCCGCCGACACCCTGGAGCAGGCCGCCGCCGAGATCCAGCAGGACACGCCCATGGGGGCTTATGCTGTGGAGTATATCATCTCCACCAAGCAGAGCCAGCGGGGTTTCTACGAGGCATCTGTCCAGATCGGCTACCGCCGCACGCTGGAGCAAATCCAGGCCGTGGTCAACGCCACCAGCCCCGAGGCCCTCTACAGCCTCCTGGATACGGCCCTGGAGGAGGAGCGGGAGGAGTTGGCCGTCCGCCTGGGTTACTGGGACGAGGAGGGCGAAGCGAAGGTCGCCGCCGCCATGGCCCAGCTCCGGGAGGAACGGGGGCTGGAGGAGGCGCTGCCCTGGGCGGTCTTTTACTACCCCTCCAAAGAACAGGCGGGGCTGATCGAGTTTATCCTGGGCGGCGAGGGGCTGGAAGCCATAGCAGCCCAGGCCCTGCCCGGGATGGGAGGCGAAAATGCCCCGGAAGGAGGGGCCCCGGAGGAGGGGGAACCCGGCGAACCCGGCGGGGACGGGGAAACAGGCGCCCCGGAATCCCCTGGGCCGCCGCCGGAACCAGAGGAAAACCAAACGCCGGAGGAGAACCCATCAGATGGTTGATTATATGGAAAGGACGATGGTTTATGAAAGCATACCCACAGATGACCCCAGAGGAACGGAAAGCCGAGTATGAGAAGCTGCAAACAGCGTTCCAGGAGCTGAAGGCAAAGGGGTTGTCCCTGAACATGGCCCGGGGCAAGCCCGGTAAGGCCCAGCTGGATTTGGTCAGCGATATTTTTGCCCTCATGCAAAAGCCGGAGGACTATGTTTCCGACGGCATCGACGTGCGCAATTACGGCGAGATGTCCGGCCTGCCCGCCGCGAAACGGCTGTTTGCAGAAATCCTGGGATGCAGGCCGGAACAGGTTTTTGTGGGCGGCAACGCCAGCCTCCAGCTGATGTTCGACACCATTTCCAAAGCATACACCCACGGCCTGCTCCACAGCCCCCGGCCCTGGTGCAGGGAGGAACGGGTCAAATGGCTCTGCCCCGCCCCCGGCTATGACCGGCATTTCAAGATCACGGAGTTTTTTGGCTTTGAGCTGATTACGATCCCCATGACGGAAACCGGGCCCG
>CAQVQZ010000178.1:0-3317 GCA_948902155.1 uncultured Oscillibacter sp. | reverse complement strand
ATGGACGCGGTGGAGGAAGCCGTGAAAGACCCCGCCGTTAAAGGCATCTGGTGCGTGCCCAAGTACTCCAACCCCGACGGCGTGATCTACTCCGAGGAAACCATCCGGCGTTTCGCCAATTTGAAGGCCGCCGCCCCTGACTTTACCATTATGTGGGACAACGCCTACTGCATCCACGAGTTTGAAGGCGGTTATGTCCCCTTCCCCGATATGCTCTCCATCTGCGCGGAGGCGGGGAACCCTGACCGGGTCTTCGAGTTCGCCTCCACCTCCAAGGTGACGCTGCCCGGCGCAGGCGTGTCCTGCTTTGCCTGCTCGGAGGCCAATATGGCCCACATGGAAAAGCTGCTTGCCCCCCAGGTGATCAGCTTCGATAAAGTGAACCAGCAGCGGCACGTCCTGTACCTCCAGAACAAGGCCCACACCCTGGAGCTGATGAAAAAGCACGCCGCTATTATGGGCCCCAAGTTCCGGGCCGTGCTGGACGCACTGGAGAAGGAAATCGCCCCCCTGGACATCGCCTCCTGGAAGCGGCCCAAGGGCGGATATTTCGTGTCCTTCAACGCCATGCCGGGCACGGCGGGGCGGATCTGGGCGTTGTGCAAGGAGGCGGGCGTCACCATGACCGGCGCGGGCGCAACCTTCCCCTATGGCAAGGACCCACAGGACAGCAACCTCCGCATTGCCCCCTCCCTGCCGCCGGTGGAGGAGCTGGAGCAGGCTCTTGCGGTGTTCTGCCTCTGCGTGAAGCTGGCGGCGCTGGAAAAGCTGGGCGTATGACGGAGGCAGGCCAATGAGATATTACGGCAGCGTATACCGTCCGCCCTCCGAGGCCCGGAGCCTGATCGTCCAGGTTACCTATGGATGCAGCCACAATACCTGCGCCTTTTGCAGCATGTACAAGGATAAGCGGTTTTCTCTGCGGCCTTTGGAGGAAGTTTTAGAGGACTTTCATATCGCCCGGGGCGTGTACCGCCATGTGGAGAAGGTTTTCCTTGCCGATGGCGACGCCCTGGTGCGCAAGGCGGCGGAGCTGTATACCATCCTCGACTTGATCCGGGAGCTCTTCCCGGAGTGCCGGCAGGTCACCTGCTATGCCTCTCCCTCCTCCATCCGCATCCGCACGGAGGAAGAGCTGCGGACCCTGCGGGAAAAGGGCCTCGTCATGGTTTATATGGGTTTGGAGTCCGGCTGCGGCGCCGTGCTGGAGCATATGCGCAAGGGCCATTCCCCCGCAGAGATAATCGAGATGGGGCAGAAGGTGCGCAGCTGCGGCATCGCCCTTTCCGTCACGGCCATTACGGGCCTGGGCGGGCCGGGGCTGCTGGAGCGGCATGCCATTGAGACTGCGGACGCCTTCAACGCCATGAACCCGGAGTATATCGGAATGCTGACGCTGATGGTGGAGCGGGGGACGCCCCTGTACGATTGGGTACAGTCCGGGGAGTTCCAGCTCCTGACCCAGCCCCAGGTGCTGGAGGAGACCCGGATCATGATGGAACGCCTGGACAGCCCGGGGAGCGTTTTCCGGATGAACCATGCCAGCAACTACCTGGTTCTCCGGGGTACGCTGAACGGAGACAAGGCCGCCATGCTGGAGGAAATCCAACGGGCGGAGCAGGATTTGAGCCGTCTGCGGCCAGAGTTTTGGCGGGGGCTGTAAGGTGCGGAAACCGTTAGGCCCGCAGCCCTTTCCGGGAACCGGTGATGTGGAATAGGCGAAAAGCCCGGGGCAAACTGCCTCGGGCTTCCATTTTTGGAGCAAGAGTAATATTATTTATTTCCCATTCCTGGGGCCGGGCCTCCAGACAGCAGCCCTTTTCTCAGGAAGGTATTAAAAATCCCCCTTGACAAACGGCGGGCGGGGTGATAAACTAATAAGGCAAAACAAAGAAGGCAGGGCGCGCCCGCCTCACCTCCCGCCCCAGGCAAAGAGGTTTACATCGTTCTTCACAAGCTGCCCATGGGGCGGTTTGTTGTTGCGCGGGCGCCGTTGCGGTTCCCGCGTTTTGTGATTTTTAGGATGGAGGTGCTTTGACCATTAGTAAGCAAGTGCATGAACTGAATGAGAGTATCGGCGACAAGGAGATCCGTCTGATTGGTCCTGCGGGCGAGCAGCTTGGCATCATGGCCCCCGCACAGGCTCTGCGCATCGCCGAGGAACAGAATCTGGACTTGGTCAAGATCTCGCCCCAGGCCAAACCCCCGGTGTGCAAGCTGATGAATTACGGAAAATTCCGGTTTGAGCAGAGCAAGCGGGAAAAAGAGGCCAGAAAGAACCAGCACGTGGTGGAGATCAAGGAGATTCGGATGTCTCCGGGCATTGACATCGGGGACTTCAACACGAAGCTCCGGAATGCCCAGAAGTTCATCGCCGACGGCAATCGGGTCAAGGTCTCTGTTCGCTTCCGCGGCCGCGAGATGGCGCACACCGATATCGGGCGGGATCTTTTGACCCGTTTCGCCGAGCAATGCGCCGACATAGCCAATCTGGACCGGCCGGCGAAGCTGGAGGGGCGGATGATGTCCATTTTCCTCTCCCCCAAGGCCGGCAAGTAAAACGTCTGCAAGTTTAAAAACACGGAAGGAGTTTAATCATTATGCCGAAGCTGAAAACCCACAGCGGCGCCAAGAAGCGCTTTAACCTCACCAAGACCGGCAAGGTCAAGCGCGCCAAAGCCTTTAAAAGTCACATCCTGACCAAGAAGGACACCAAGCGGACCCGCCGCCTGCGCACCGGCGGCTATGCCGACGCCACCAATGTGGACGCCATCCGCAAGATGATCCCCTACAAGTAAGAAAAGGAGGCTTTTGAAACATGGCTAGAGTCAAGGGCGCGATGATGACGCGCAAGAGAAGAAATAAGATCATGAAGCTGGCGAAGGGCTACTGGGGCTCCAAGTCCAAGCACTTCCGCGTGGCAAACCAAGCGGTGATGAAGTCCCTTAGCTACGCTTACACCGGCCGCCGGCTGAAGAAGCGGGACTTCCGTTCCCTCTGGATCACCCGGATCTCCGCCGCCTGCAAGCTCAATGGCATGAACTATTCCACCTTCATGCACGGCCTGAAGACCGCGGGCATTGAGATCAATCGTAAAATGCTGGCAGAGCTGGCGGTCAGCGATGCCGCCGCTTTTACCCGCCTGACAGAACTGGCAAAACAGGCGTAAGCTTGTGAGGGAATACGAGGGAAAGTCAAAACCTCCGGCAAGGCCGGAGGCTTGAGAAGCCCTAGAAGGGCATGATATGGACAAAGCCCTTTAAGGGGCCCCGAAAGGTTTGCCGGCTGCATTTCTTTTACGGGCCGCCCCTTAAAGG
>CAQVQZ010000177.1 GCA_948902155.1 uncultured Oscillibacter sp. | reverse complement strand
TGCGGTCCACGAACTCCTGGGGGGTGACCCCGGCGGCGGCGGCGATGTCGCCGATCTTCTGGCCGTGCTCGTCGGTGCCGGTGAGGAACATGACGTCCTCCCCCAGCAGGCGGTGGTAGCGGGCCAGCACGTCGGTGGCCACGGTGCAGTAGGTGTGGCCGATGTGGAGCTTGTCCGAGGGGTAGTAGATCGGCGTGGTGATATAGAACTTGTTCTTTTCCATGGTTTTTCTCCTTTATCACGGCGGCCCCGGATGGAAGGGACGCCGGTAATGACAGGGTTCTGCAATTTGTTTATTATACCGAGAATCTCCGGGAAATACAAGTAAATTTTACAGGGATTCCTATTTTAATCGGTTCCTATGGAGCGGGAACGGCTTGACAAAACGCCATGAGGCGGTTATACTAAGCATATAAGGGCGCTGCCGGTAGACGGTTGCCCCTACGAGTTAGTTACAGAAGTAACCGCCGCGGTTGGAGCCTGGGGCGGTTACTTCTTTTTGTATGCCTGAATGAACAGGCCACAAATGCCAATGACAACAAGGCAGAACTGGAACAGCTCTGAATATGTAATCATGTGCAGCCCCCCTTTCGTAAGATCAGGGAGCAAGAAGCTGCCCCCCGAAGAGGGGCACCCGCCTACCGTTACTGACAGCGCCAAATAAACCATACCATATTTCGGCAGAAAACGCAAGTCTGGAACCCGGCCCGCCATTTTCAACGTATCCCCGCGAAACCGGAGGAACTACAAGCAGCCTTTCCCAAACCCCTTCCCAAAAATCAAAGTCCGACCCGGCTCTTCAGCAGCGCGGCCATCTCCTCGGGGGACTCCTGCATCCCCCGGGCGACCCATTCCTCCACCCAGCCATACAACCCATAGGAGATGAACGCCGCCGCGTAAGCCCCCAGGTTTGGGAACTCTGGCTTTGGTCCGCAGATTTCCCGGAGGATGTCCTTCAAAAGATAGAGCAGCCCCCGGCGGTTCAAAAGCCCGTAAAATCCCGGTACTCATAGAGGTGCGCGAACATGTGGACGCACAGATCGTCGTCGGACCTCTGGTCCTGCCGGTCGTACTCCGCCGTCCAGCTACCGAACAGCCCCAGGAGGTACTCCCGCAGAATGTCCTCCTTTTCCCCGTAGCTCCGGTAAAAGGAGACCCGGTGGACTCCGGCGGCGGCGGTAAGGGCGCTGACGGAGATGTCCCCCAGTTCACGCTCTTCCAGCAGCTCCAGCAGGGCGGCGGTGAGCTGCTTTTTTACATAGGTCTGTTTCTCCTGGATATCCATACCGCTACATTCTCCCCCTTTTGTAGCATTTTTGCGATTTTCTTGACACGAAACAGCGAAGATGCTACAGTTGTTACATTGCAATGCTACATCTGCCGCGGCGAAAAGTCAAGAAAAACCCCAAGGAGGAATGCAACTCATGACACTCTGGAAAAAGCGCGCCCTGCTCCTGACCGCCGACGCGCTCCTGGCGGCGGCGCTGGGACGGTTGGCGGTACGGACCGCCATGAACCTGTTGGTGGGCGGCACGCTGTTTGGAGGGAATTTCCTGTGAAAAAGAAACTGTGCTGGGGCCTGCTCTACGCCGCCGTGTTCCTGGCCGTCTTCGCCCTGTCCGCCGTTATCAAGCTGACCTGGAATCCCCTGGGGGACCGATACACCGTGGACTGGGACGAAACCGTGGGGACCGTATACACAGACCTCTCCTATGGCAGCGGCGAGGCCAACAAATTCGATCTCTACCTTCCGGCGGACAACAGCCGGGAGACCTACGCCCTGGTGGTCTACCTCCACCCCGGCGGGTTCACCTCGGGGGACAAGTGCGGCGACGCGGAAATGCTGCAATGGCTCTGCTCCAAGGGCTACGTGGCGGCGGGAATCAATTACACCCTCCTCAGCGAGGAACACCCGGACGCCAACATCTACACCCAGTCTGTGGAAATCCGGGACAGCATTCCCTGCGTCGCCGCGGAGGCGGAGAAGCGGGGCTATCCGCTGGACCGCATGGCGGCGGCGGGCGGCTCGGCGGGCTTCACCCTGGCCATGCTGCTGGGTTACCGGGACGCCTCCGCTTTGCCCCTGCCGGTAGAACTGGTTTTCGGTGCGGTGGGCCCCTCCTGTTTCTACCCCGAGGACTGGACGTGCTTCGGTTTCGACCAGCACCCGGACGCCGCCGCCGTCATGTTCAGCGCCATGTCCGGTAAGCCCATCACCCCGGAGATGTTCGGAACGAAGGCGTACGAGGAGGCCATCCGGGACATCTCCGCCGTCTCATGGATCGACGGGGACAGCGCTCCCACCGTCTGCGCTTACGGGGCCCATGACAAGGTGCAGCCCTTCCCCGCCTCCCGCCGCCTGAACGCGGCCCTGGAAGAGCACGGCGTTCCCCACGAGTACATCGTCTTCGAACACTCCGGCCACGGCCTGCAAAACGACAACCGGCAGTACGCGCGCTACATGGAGAAGATTGAGGAATACCTGGAAATTTATCTGCCAGCTTAAAAACAGGCCGCCGGACCGGGCAATGTCATTCAGTTAAGGAAAAAAGCCTCCTTTTGAAAGGAGGTGGCGCGGCGAAGCCGTGACGGAGGATTGTCGCAGGGATTTTCTTCTATTTCCTGTCTGGCAATAAAAGAGGGTCCACAGGGACTTCCTTTTACAGCCAGTATGGTGATAGAAGAAAGTCCCTGCGAACAATCCCCACCGCCCTTCGGGCGGAGCCCCTTTCAAAAGGGGCCTTTTTCTTTCCTGCTTAGCTTAATGACATTACCGGACCGGGAAGCCCCCGTCCGGCTGTTTCGCGCAGTTCGCAAGGATTCACAGCTCCGGCCCGCCGGACCGCTCCCGGTCCGCCAGGCTCCCGTGCCGCTTCCACCGGCCCGAGAGATACCAGGCCACGGACATTGCCAGTCCCACGCTCCAGCCCACGGCCATGCCGTAGTACATGTAATCCGGCCCGTAGTGGTCCGCCAGCCAGTACACCGCCGGGATCCGGACCAGAATCAGGGAAATCACCGCGCCGATCATGGGAAACAGGCTGTCTCCGGCCCCCCGCAGGGCGTTGGTCAGGCAGAACATGATGGCGAACATGAAGTAGAAGGGCATGATGCACTTGAGATACACCGCCCCGGCGTGGATGACCTCCGGCGTGGGGGAGAAGAAGGCCACCAGCGGCTCCCGGAGGGGCACCAGCACCGCCGTCATCAGCAGGGCCCAGACGGTGGAGGCGAGGATGGTAAACCGGACGCCCTGCCGGGCCCGGTCCAGCTTCCTGGCCCCGATGTTCTGCCCCACGAAGGACACCACGGCGGAGGCCAGGCTCTGGATGGGCAGGAACGCCAGCTGGTCCAGCCGGAAGCCCACGTTATACCCGGCGGTGAACTCCTTACCGTAGGTGTTGATCTTCCCCATGACCACCATAGCCCCCAGGGCCACCAAGGACATCTGGATGCCCGCCGGAAGCCCGATGCCCATGATCTGCCCGAACAGCTCCCGGTCGAACTTCCGAGGGAGGAGCCACAGGGAAATCTCGGGATAGTGCCGGTTGATGTACGCCACCCCGAAGAGCCAGGAAAACGCCTGGGCGATGATGGTCCCCAGGGCCACGCCCAGCACGCCCATCCCGCAGGCCAGCACCAGCACCAGGTCCAGCACGATGTTCATGGCCGAGGCCACCGTCAGGAACAGCAGCGTGCTCCGGCTGTTCCCCAGGCCTCCCAGAATCCCGGCGTTGAGGTTGTAGCCCACACTGCCGGTCAGGCCCGCGCAGACCACCATTAAATAAAGGTAAGCCTCGCCAAACGCCGCCTCCTCCACCTGAAGCAGCCGGAGTATAGGCCCCACGCCCACCAGGGCCAAGGCCGTCAGCGGGAGAATCGACGTGAGGAAGGCGGCATAGATGGTATCCACCGCGTCCCGGACCCGGTCCATCTTCCCCGCGCCGAAAAACTGGGCGATGACCACCGTGCCGCCGTTGGACAGGCCGATGAAGAGGGAGGAAAACATGGTCAGCACCGGAAAGCCCACGCCCACGGCGGCCAGGGCACCATCGCCCACGTAGCGCCCCACGACCCAGCTGTCCACCATGTTGTAAAACTGCTGCAATAAGCTCCCCACCAGCAGCGGCAGGGCGAAGTAGAGGATATGCCCGGCCGGGTTCCCGACGGTCATGTCTCGTGTTGCGGAAGGCCGTTTCATGGAGTGGTTCTCCTTATAAAGTAATTTCTTCCATCTTATCAGGCAGTATAGCATAACCTGACCAGGAAGTCAAGGAGGACGAAGCGGTGTCATTTCGTTCGGCGGGAAGCAAAAAAGACGGTCCCTTTTGAAAGGGGCTCCCGGCGGAGCCGGGTGGGGATTGTTCTCCAGGGTCTTTCGATTGCAGGCTTGGTATAGAAGATGGCTTGGAGAACAATCCTCCGTCACGTCGTCGGAAGAAATTCCGCTCCGTTCCGTTTCCGCCGCGAAGCGGCGAAAACTCCACCCGCTCCATTCCTTCCTCCTCTCCCCACAAAATCTTCGATTTTGCGGGGGCCCCAAAGGTGTGCCACCTCCTTTCAAAGTGCGAATCAATAGTAGGACCTAAGAAGGAGCAGGGAAAAAGCAAGAGAAGAAAAGATA
>CAQVQZ010000176.1:689-4638 GCA_948902155.1 uncultured Oscillibacter sp. | reverse complement strand
CCTTATCCTGAATCTCCAGGTTCAGATCGGGGACGACGGTGACGTTGCCGGGGTAGGTTTTTTCAACGTGCTTGAAGGTAATACTGGCCATGATGGAACTCCTCCTCAGTGATTTTGGCAAGAGCATAGCACGGGGCCCGGGGAAGCGCAAGGGTAAATTCCGGATGGCGGCGGTAAAAACCCGATCTTCCGGCAAAAAGCGGAAAAATTACCCGGGAGGTCAGCTTCTTGCCCTTGCGCCGGAAAAGAGAGTGTGATATATTATAAATCCAATATGCGGCCGGGAGGAGACGGGGTATGTTTTTCCGAAAAGATTACGCGGCGCCGGGGCCCGGCGTGGACCCGGACGAGCCGGAGAAGACCGGCGCTGCCCGCCTTGCGCAGATCTTGTCCCTGGAGTGCGTGACGCTGGTGAAGCTGAATCTGCTGTTCCTGGCAAGCTGCGTCCCGCTGGTGACCATCCCCGCGGCGGTGTTCGCCATGAACCAGGTGGTGCGGATGATGATTCTGGACCAGCCGGTGACGCTGCTCTACCACTACAGGGCCGCCTTCCGGACGGGCTGGAGGCGGGGGTGCGCCGCGTTTTTCACCGTCGCCGTTCCCCTGGTCCTCTCCGCCTGCGGCATGTGGTTTTACCTCAGCCGGGCCATGGCCCGGCCGCTGCTGCTCCTGCCCTTTATGCTCTGCTCCACGGTGTTTTTGCTGACGCTGCCGGCCTCCGCGTATTTGTACGGCCTGCTGACCACGGAGCGGGGGTTCCGGGAGTGCCTGCGGCTGTCGCTGCTTCTGGGGGCGGGGCGGCCCCTCCGGGGCGTACTGGCGGCGCTGTCGGTGTATGGGACGCTGGCGGCGGCGGTGCTGGAGTTTCCCATCAGCGGCATTTACCTGATATTGGTCGGCTTCTCGGCGCCCTGCCTTCTGGGGGGCTTTTTCATCCGGACGGAGCTGAAGCGGCTGGGCTGAGCGAAGGGCCCGGGCGGACGGCGCAGCGCCGTCCGCCTGTTTTTTTGCCGTTCCGCCGCCTCTTCAGGAGGGGGGCCCGGCAGCCGGGCCCGTTCCCGGAAGACCGGGCGCGCGTCGTTCCGGCAGATTCCCGCCGTGCGTCCTTGGAGCTTGCACAGCAGCCCGATGTGCACGGGACCGGAAAAATTTCAAAAATTTTCCCCGGGGATAAAACCTCAAGGCCGGAGATCCGTACTTTATTAATAGAGGGACACGTCTCCTGAAGAAGGGGACCGCCCCCGAAACAGAAAAGGAGGACATTATGAAAAGCAAACTGCTGACGCGCCTGACAGCCCTCGCCTGTGCGGCGGCGCTGTCCCTGACCCTGGTTCCCCCCGCCCGGGCGGCCGGGACCCCCGTGTCGTCCCGGAACATCAACAAGCAGGACTACACCACCTGGAGTTCCCCCGTCACGTCGTATCTCTATGAGAACGGACAGGGCGGCCTGACCCGGGTGGAGTATACGGGCGGCTCCGTGGTGGTGGAGGACTACGACGGCTCCTATGCCCTGACGGGGAGCCGGACGATCCAGCCGGAGCTTCCCCTCTGGGGCGGCTTTTTCGCGGGAAAGGACGCCAATTTCCTGATCTTCGGCCAGAATAACCCCGGAGAGAACAACGGCCAGGAGGTCATCCGGGTGGTGAAGTACTCCAAGGACTGGCAGCGCCAGGGGCAGGCCAGCCTGAAGGGGGCCAACACCGTCGTCCCCTTCGACGCGGGTTCCCTCCGCTGCGACGAGTACGGCGGATATCTGTACATCCGCACCTGCCATAAGATGTACAAGTCCTCCGACGGCCTGAATCACCAGTCCAACCTGACCATGGCGGTGAGGCAGAGCGACATGTCCGTCACGGACGCCTATTATGACGTGATGAACAGCAGCTACGGGTACATCAGCCACTCCTTCAACCAATTCCTGATTGTGGACCAGGCCGGGAAGCTGGTGGCCCTGGACCACGGCGACGCCTATCCCCGGGGCGTGGCCTTCTGCAAATACTACGCCGACGCGGGCAGCGGCAAGTTCTCCGGGGCGGGCTACGGCGCCTGGTGCTCCAGCGGGAGCATGCTGGACTTCGCCGGCTCCGTGGGCAACAACACCACCGGCGGGTCCGTGGGCGGCCTGGAGGAAACCACGGACTGCTACATCATGACCTATAACTACGACGGAAAGGGCGGCACCGGCCCCCGGGACGCGTACTTCCACTTCATGGACAAGGCCAGCGGCAGGAGCTGGAGCGTGAAGCTGACCGAGGGGACCCCCGGCGTCACCACCCCCGTCCTGGCGCCCAAGGGACTCAGCGGCGGCTTTGTCCTGTGGAACGGGAAAAGCGGCTATACCGCCAACGATACCCTCTACTACATTGAATATGACGCCAAGGGCCAGCCCTCCGGCTCCCCCGGCAGCATCCCCACCGCCAAGGCTCCCCTGTCCGACTGCCAGCCCGTCTGGCACGACGGAAAGGCGGTGTGGTATGTGACCAATAACTCCGCCCCCGTGTTCTACGGCCTGGACAGCTCCGGCGTCACCGTGCTGAACGGCTCCGGAAGCTCCGCCCCCGAGCAGCCCGAAAAACCCGCGGTTCCCGAGCAGCCCGGCAAGCCCACAGTTCCCGAGCAGCCCGGCAAGCCCGAGCAGCCCGGTAAGCCCACAACTCCCGAGCAGCCCGGCAAGCCCGAGCAGCCCGGTAAGCCCACAGTTCCCGAGCAGCCCGGCACGCCTTCCAGCAAGCCCTCCGGGTCTGCCGGAGGCATTATGACCGACGTAAATACCTCCTTCAATACGGAAGCCGCCATCCTTGCCGACGGCACCCTGCGCGCCTGGAGCAAAACCAGCTATGGCGAGGGCGGATATGAGTTCGATTATACCCTCAGCAATATTGGAAAGGGCTACCGCGCGCTGGGCCGCAGCTGCTTTTTAAAATCCGACGGCACGGCGTGGAACATGGATAACCCGGGGGCCTTCCTCGAAAATGTGAAGGTGCTCGACCATGTCACACAGATCATGGACGGGATATTTTTGAAGGATGACGGAACGGTTTGGAGCGATATTTCCCTGAACAGTGACGAGATCCTCGGCTGGGATGAGCCTGTGCAGATTACCGGCGGAGCAAAGCAGGTTGCCGCCGCCGGCTCGACTGACGGTATGGCCCGCTACGCGCTCAAAGAGGACGGCTCCCTGTGGTCCTGGGGAAAGGACTACAACGGCGCTCCCCTTACCCTTCTGGGCCGGGACGGCGGAAGAAACCCCTACAAAGTGGGCAAGGTCATGGACGATGTGGCGTATGTCACAAGCGGCATGGCCATTAAGACCGACGGCTCCCTCTGGAGCTGGGGCGATTACTGCGGGAACGGCTCGGAAGGCTCCGTCAGCGCTCCGGTCAAGATCATGGACCAGGTGGTGGGAGCCTGGGCCTCCTACGACGCTTCACGCCGGTTTGCTTTGACGAAGGATGGAACGCTGTACAGCTGGGGTTATAACAACGGCTGCCTGGGCTATAAGGGCGGCGACAGCAAAGTCGAAGACGATTTTGGCTGGACATCCTACATACAGACCAAGCCCAAGAAGGTTGAAATCAGCGATGTGACGGCTGTGTTCTGCGACGAGCTTTCCACCGTCGTGCAGAAGCAGGACGGCAGCCTGTGGGTCACCGGGCGGGTGGATACGTTCCCCTGCCGCACCGGTGAGCCCATGGAGACCGAGTGGATAACGACGTTCAAAAAGTTTCTGGACGGCACCCGGCTTTGCGGGGTGGCGGGCGCCTCTGTCAAGCCCGGCGGCGGTTCCGGCTCCGGCAGCGGTTCCAGCTCCGGCGGCAGCTCCAGCGGCGGTTCCAGCAAGCCCGGCGCCCCCAGCACTCCCAGCACCCCCAGCACCACGAAGCCCGCGGCCGCCAAGCCCGGGGCGACAACCGCCAAGCCCGCGGCTTCGGCGAATGCCTCCGGGAAA
>CAQVQZ010000176.1:0-679 GCA_948902155.1 uncultured Oscillibacter sp. | reverse complement strand
CCCAGCGGCGCGTACTACCACGACGCGGTGCTCTGGGCCCTGGAAAACAACGTCACCACCGGCGTCACTGCCACGGAGTTCCGCCCCACCGCCGCCTGCACCCGGGGCCAGGTGGTGACCTTCCTCTGGCGGGCCAAGGGCTGCCCGGAGCCCAAGACGAAGACCAACCCCTTCCGGGACGTCTCGTCCTCCAGCCCCTTCTATAAGGCCATCCTCTGGGCCCAGGAGAACGGGATCACCTCCGGCACCACCGCTACTACGTTTAATCCCGGCGGCACCTGCACCAGCGGCCATGTGGTGACCTTCCTGTGGCGGGCCAACGGAAAGCCCGCCTCCTCCGGAAGCAGCAGCCTCGCCGCCGCCAACCCCGGCAAATATTACACCGACGCCCTGGCCTGGGCCGACGCCGCCGGGCTGCTGGAGGGGACCGGCTCCTCCTTTGCTCCTGCCGGCCAGTCCCCCCCGGGCGGACATTGTGACCTACCTCTACCGGGACCTGGCCGGCTGAGACGCCCCGCAGGAACCTTGTATAGTCAGCACAGTTGAAAAGAGTCCAAAGGATTCTTTTCCATACGGCGCTGTTTTACAGCGCCGTATGCCGCGTGAGCGGCTCACGGTGCTTGACTTCATAGGAAACGCACAGGCGCTTTGCGCCCCGGCGGGCCATAGGCCTGCCGGT
>CAQVQZ010000175.1 GCA_948902155.1 uncultured Oscillibacter sp. | reverse complement strand
CCAGCGAAGCGAGTTGCGGTGAGAATTTCCGAGCTGGTGTATGTGCCCGCTTTTGGATTTTGCCTAAAACGAAAATATCAATATTCCATTAGATTTGTACCCGTAAAGAACCATTTATAAAACAACAAAATATACGAGCAGTCACCTGAGATCAAACCTTTGTGACAACATCCAGTCAAAACCTCCGGCAAAGCCGGAGGCTTGAGTAGGCCCTAGAAGGGCCTGATATGGATGAAGCCCCTTAAGGGGCCCCGAAAGGTTTGCCGAATGCATTTCTTTCTCGGGCCACCCCTTAAGGGGCATTTTCTTATGCCTTCTTATTCTCGCGACCCGTAAACGGGTCCACAAATTCCTTTTTTTATTTTTCCCTACCATATCCACATAATACCCTCTTGCCCAGAAATGCCGGTTTCCGTATTTGTACTTTAGATTCGCATGCCAATCGTAAATCATTGAACTGCCTTTTCCTTTTTAGATATCCCATAATTTGTGCCACACTGTACTTCGGCGGTATACTGATGAGCATATGAATATGATCTGGACACGCTTTTGCCTCTATAATTTCTACATCCTTTTGCTGACACAATTTCCGCAAAATCACGCCGATATCCTGCCTGATTTGTCCATATATCTCCATCCTGCGGTATTTCGGTGCGAATACGATATGGTATTGACTTCTCCAGCTGGTATGTTCTAAACTGCTTATGTCTTTATCTTTCACGATGAAGACCTCCCTGTTTTTGTATTTGTGTGGTCGGCAAACCGCTTTTTCTCTAACAGGGAGCTTTTCCTTTTTCTACTTTACTCCTCGCATTAAGCTATTTTTTTACCCCCGGCCTAGCCGGGGGTTGCCTTTGGTACTACCAAAACGAGCTGAAAAAGGCCCCCTTGAAGGGGGCCTTTTCGCGGTGGAATGGGTTTGCCCGGCGGGGGAGGGAGGCGCTTGCGGGTTCCTCGCACCAGGCGGCGATTACTCGCCCAACGGCGCGTAATATCCCTCCGTATTGGTGCCGACCCAGCCGTTCCGCACGGCCTCCTGGGCTTCCTCCAGGGTTTTGAAGATGGGCTCTTTCGCGACCGGCGTGCTTCCGTTTTGGTTGGGCCAGCCTTGGGCCTTGGCCTCCATCATTTCTTCAAAGGTCTTGACCACGCCGTCTCTCCGGTTGCCGATGCCGCACTGAAATTCTCCTATGACACGGTGGTCTTCGTCATATAGCGGAATGGTATATCCGGTTACGTTGTTTTCCTCCATCCAGTTCCAGCAGGCCTTATGCTCCTCCCAATCATCATCGCAAAGCGCCCAAGTAGAGGATTCCGCCGTAGAAATATAACCCTCCTCGTCCCCGGTGCCCAGCGCAGGCTCCAGGTCGGGATAGCGCACCGCTACATCGGCCGCGGCGGAGGCGCCGAAGCGTTCCCGCACCTCCGCTTCCGACAGGCAGGCGACGCCGGTGAGCCGGCCGCCGGCGTCCCGGACGGCCTTGATGTAGACCTTGCCCTCCGGGTCGGTGTACAGATTTTCATTCTGGTCCAGGAAGATCTTCACCTCTCTGCCCCCGAAATAGCACCTTCCTGTGCCGGTAACCGCCACGCCGAATTTCTCGTATTCCTCCAGCCCCTGTTCCGGGGCGCTTTGGTTGTCTTCGCCGTTCGGCTTTACTTCGGGAGTATCGGCGGGAGGGTCGGTACTGCCCTCCTGCCCACCCGCTCCGGCGGAAGCCGCGGCCCGGTCAAAATAGCGCTCCGGGTCCGTGGCGGCGCCGTTCACCAGCACTTCAAAGTGCAGGTGAGGCCCCGTAGACTGACCGCTGTTGCCCACCGCCGCGATGGTTTGGCCCAGCTCCACGGCGTCGCCGGCCTTCACCTCGACGCTCCGGCAGTGGGCATAGAAGGTCTCCAGCCCGTCCCCGTGGTCCAGGCGGACGTAATTGCCCTGCCGGGCGTCGAATCCGGCCTCCTTGACCGTTCCGGCCGCCGCGGCGTAGACGGGAGTCCCCTCCGCCATGCCGCCGATATCCACGCCGGTATGGGTCACCGCGCCTTCACCGCCGGGCTTCGCCCGGTTTCCGAAGGAATTCGTAATCCGGGTGCTGTTCACGGGCCAGATCATGGACGCTCCCTCGGGCATGTCCGCCCGGCCCTCCGGCAGGAGGGGAAGGGGCTGGCCGCCCTCCGGCAGGAGCGGGGTCAGGGGATAAGCGTATTGGGCGTTTCCATAGGAAATGTCCATGGTCAGCTCGTCGAAGGCCGCGCCGCCTACCGCAAAGGAGTAGGTCATCCGGGGAACCCACTCCGCCTTTTCGCTCTCCTCCTCCAGGTAGTGGACGCTCATACCGGAGCCGTCCTCCGTCGTCAGGCGTCCCCGGATAAAGATGCTCCAGGGCTCCTGACTTTCGGGGATGGTGAAGTACACGTTCCCGCTGTCATAGCGCACGCTGTCCGCCAGGGTTTCTACTTTGAGGGCGTCGGAGGACAGCTTCCGGTCCTGAGAGAACTGGGCCTGTTCCTCCGCCGTGGCCAGGCGGAGGCCGGAGAGCTTCCCGCCTTCATAGACGGCATAGAGCTCCACGGCGTCGGAACCGTAGGCGCCGTTTCCGGCGTGCTCGGTGATCCAGATGCCGGTTTCCTCGTCGTAGATGCCCCGGACCTCATGGCCCTCCCAGGTCATGGCAAGGCCGTTGCCGTCCAGATCGGGGTCGTCAAAGGTCCACGCCAGTCCGAAGGGGGCGTAGGGGGCCAGGTCCCTGTCCCACTGGGCGGCCGATTCCGCCGAGGACCGGGCGAGAAGTTCGCCGTCGGTCAGAGCCTCATAGGGAGGCGCATCCGCCTCCCGGGGCTTGGCGGAGGTGGCAAAAGCCGTGGTAATGCCCAACACCAGCGCCAGGGCGGCGGCGCAGGCCAGCAGGGATTTTCGCTTGATGCTCATGATGGCTTTAATCCTTTCTTCCATGCCGTTCCGATGGGCGAAACCGCACAGAGGCACATGTTGATGTTCCGCAAGGCGGATCAGGGCCAGGGCGTACCGGGCCCGGCAGTCCTCTCCCAGGGCCAGCACCGCCGCCTCGTCACAGCGGAGCTCCATATCCCGGTTCCCCAGGACGTAAAGGACCCAGACCGCCGGGTTGAACCAGTGGAGGCACAGCGCCGCCGTCAGCGCCAGCTTGAGCAGGCCGTCCAGCCGCCGGATATGGACCCGCTCATGGGCCAGGACGCAGGTCAGCGCCTCCTCGTCGGCCAGGTTCAGGGTCTTGGGCAGAAGGATTACCGGGCGGAGGAGCCCATAGGTCAGCGGGGCGGCGATCCGGTCGGAGATCCGGACCTGGACCCTCCGGCGGAACCCGGCGTCCAGATCGGCGCAGCCTGCCGGAAGGGACTCCCGGAAGCGCCGCCGCCAGCGGACATAGCGGGCCAGGAACCACGCGGCCAGCAGCAGTCCCACGGACAGCCAGAGAACCGTCCAGACCGGGAAGGGCGCGGAAACCGCCTGGGGCGCCGGGGCCGCCGGCTGGGTGGGGAGAATGAGAACGGGGGGCGCCGCCGGAGCCGGGGGAAGGGCGGGAGCGGCGGGAGCCGCCTCAGGGCGCAGCGCCCCCAGCAGCGTATACACGCTGAAGCGGGAGGACCATTCCGCCGGAACCAGGAGCCGGGCTGCCGCCAGCCACCACAGGGCCACGAAGGTCCCCTTGGGCAGGCGGCGAAGGGTCAGCGCCCGAAAGGCCGCGATTGCCAGGATGAACACCCCGCCGGAGAGGGACATTTCCCAAAACGTCATGGCCTTCTCACCTCATTTCGTTTACGATGTCCCGGAGCCGCTGGAGCTGCTCCGGGGAAAGCCTCCGGCTGCCAAGCAGGGAGGCGAAGAGCAGATCCGGCGAACCGTCGAAGAGCCTGCCGATGAGCTCCTCCGTCTCCGCCTCCTGAATCTCCGCCTTGCTGACCAGAGCGTGGCAGAGGAAGTTGGGCTCCGTCCGCAGGACGGCCCCCTTCGCGATGCATTTCTTGATGACCGTATACGTCGTGTTTACATTCCAGCCGATTTCCTCCCCCAGAATGGAGGAAATCTCCTTGGCCGTGCGGTCCCCCAGGCGCCAGAGGACGTCCATGACCTTCAGTTCCGAGTCAAACAGCTTCATTTGGTTCAGCCTCCTATTTCAAACTATTGCAATAGTTTATGCTGATATACTATCACAGTAGTTTCGGCTTGTCAATACGACTGCGATAGTTTTATAAAAAATTTTTCCAAAGGGAAACGGGGGGATCTGCCGCCGGGCCTTCCCGCCGGATGCGGAGCGCTGTATGGCTCTGCGGGGCGGTACGGAACAATCCGGCCGCGGCGGCCGAAACGAAAGGACGGCCAGCGCCTGAAAGGCGCTGGCCGTATGACGCGTATGCTGTTTTTTCAAGCCGTCTCCTTCAGGAGGCCGACCGGGCTGGAATTTGGTTTTCCCGGAAAAACCGGGGAAGGGGACTCGCCGGAAAAGACGTGTCCTTAGAATTCCAGGTTCTTTCCCTCGCTGTCGAAGAGGTGGCAGACGCTGCCGTCAAAGTGGAGGCGGATGGTGGTTCCGGCGGCGAAGCTGACGCTGGAGAGGTCCAGGGTGGGCACGATGACGACCACGTCCCGGCCCTCGGCATTGGCATGGAGG
>CAQVQZ010000174.1 GCA_948902155.1 uncultured Oscillibacter sp. | reverse complement strand
TCCTTCTGGGCCTGCTTGACGCTGGAGTTCATAAAGACGGTGCAGCGGCTCCCCAGGTCCACAGGCCGGTCCGCGAAGAGGCCCAGTTTTGCAAAGTCCTCCACGTCGTGACCCAGGGCCTGGGCAAAGGTCTGGAGAAAACTTCCGCAGCCGGAGGAACAGGCTTCGTTGAGGAAGATGTTGCTGATGGCCCCGTCCTCGATCTTGAAGCACTTCATGTCCTGCCCGCCGATGTCGATGATGAAATCCACGTTGGGCAGGAAGTGCCGGGCGGCGGTGAAGTGGGCCACGGTCTCCACCACGCCGTAGTCCCCGTGAAAGGCGTTTTTCGCCAGGTCCTCGCCGTAGCCGGTGGTGGTGACGGAGGCCACGTGGAGGGCGGGGTGCTCGTCATAGAGCTTTTGCAGAACGCCCCGGATGAGGGGCACGGGATTGCCCAGGTTGGGCTGGTAGTCCGTGAAGAGCAGCCGGGCCTCCTGGTCGATGACCGCCACCTTGACGGTGGTGGAACCGGAGTCGATGCCGATGTGGACCGGGGCGGCGTAGTCCGGGCCGAAGGCGGCGCGGTCCACCCTGGCCTTGGCGTGGCGGGCCTGGAAGGCTTCGTACTCCTCCTGATTCTGGAACAGGGGCGGCTGGCTGCGGTAGGTCTCGGAGGCCCCCTGTTTCTGGAGGCGGTCCGCCAGCTCGTTCAGGTCGAAGGACTGGTCCGCGTAGAAGGCCGCGCCCAGGGCCACGAAAAGCAGGCTGTTCTCCGGGCAGGTTCCGGTGACGCCCAGAGTCTTGTCGAAGCTGTCCCGGAGGCACTTGGAAAAGGTCAGGGGCCCGCCCAGATAGAGGACCCGGCCCTTGATGGGCCGTCCCTGGGCCAGGCCCGCGATGGTCTGGTTCACCACCGCCTGGTAGATGCTGGCGGCGATGTCCTGGGCACGGGCGCCCTGGTTGATGAGGGGCTGGACGTCGCTCTTGGCAAAGACGCCGCAGCGGGAGGCGATGGTATAGGTTTTCTCCGCCGTCTGGGCGGCCTCGTCCATCTCGTCAGCAGTCATTTTCAACAGGGTGGCCATCTGGTCGATGAAAGCCCCGGTGCCTCCGGCACAGGAGCCGTTCATGCGGACCTCCATGCCGCCGGTGAGGAAGAGGATCTTCGCGTCCTCACCCCCCAGCTCAATGACCACGTCCGCGCCGGGAACCAGTTTGTTGGCAGCGACCCGGGTGGCAAAGACCTCCTGGACAAAGGGCACGCCCGCGCCCTCGGCCATGCCCATGCCGGCGGAGCCGGAGATGGCCAGCTCCGCCCGTCCGCCGTACTGGGCGGACACCCGGCGGAGCAGCTCCTCCGACTTTTCCAGGATGTGGCTGAAATGCCGCTCATAGGTGCTGTACAATATATTGTCCGAGCCGTCCAGCACCACGCATTTGATGGTGGTGGAACCAACGTCAAGACCGATCTTCAAAGTGGGGCCCTCCTTCAAGAAAACGATTACGTGGGGAGCGCCGCCCAGTAATCACAGGGTATCATATTCCTAGGTATCATACACGGTTTCGACGGATTTTGCAATCTGCAATCATTTGAAAGTTTGTAAAGAATTCGTTAAAAAAAGTCTGCCCCGGCAGGGGGCGGCGCGCCGGAAAAGCCGGACCGGCGGAGGGGGACGGGTCCGCTTGCTTCTTGGTTTGGGACGTGCTATACTCACTATATTCAACACGGAAGAGAGGCATTCCTATGGACACCGTTCTGCTGCACTGCTGCTGCGCCCCCTGCTCCCTGAGCTGCATCGACCCCCTCCGGGAGGAGGGCATCGAGCCGGTGGCGTTTTGGTACAACCCCAACATCCACCCCTGGAAGGAGTACCAGGCCCGGCGGGACTGCCTGCTGGAGTACGCCCCCACCATCGGCATGGAGGTCCGGGTCCGGGAGGACTACGGCCTGCGGGACTTCGTGGGCCATGTGGCGGGGGACCTGGACCATCGGTGCGCCTACTGCTATGAGCACCGCATCGAGGGCGCGGCCCGGTACGCGGCGGAGCACGGCTTCGCGGCGTTTACCTCCACGCTCCTGGCCAGCCTGTATCAGGACCACGAGGGCATCGTCCGGGCGGCGGAGCGGGCGGCGGAGCGGTATGGCGTGGAATTTTTATACCAGGACTTCCGGCCCAATTTCCGGGAGGGGAACCGGCGGGCCAGGGAGCTGGGGTTTTATATGCAGAAGTATTGCGGCTGCGTGTTCTCGGAGCAGGAGCGGTATCAGAAGCAGATCGACCGGGACCGGGCAAGGTTTGCGGAGGAATGAGGTCGGCTGAAAACCGCGTGTCCCAAAATCCAGAAAAAGAAAGAGGACCTGAATGGATTTTAAACCCCTCTCGCTCTGCGCGCGAGTTCGCTTTCTTTGCGGCGCTCCTCGCCATAAGCAGGGCATCAGCGTAATGGAGGCACGGGCAGATCGACTGCAATCTGCAAACAGGATCAGCGGCGGCAAACAAAACCATAGCGCGTTTGCTGAGAGTCTCGCCCCGTTGGAACCGGCGATCCTCGTCGGAGCGGGATATCGGGACGGTCGCCCTCCCGCTCTTGATACGCAAAGCGGGCAAGTATGCTGTCAGGCCCTCTTCCTGAAATATACAGATATTTTCATTCCTTCAAACTGTGAACAAACACCGAACTCCCCCCATTTTCGCCAAAAAACGGAGCCGCTTTTCGATTTTCCTCTCGAAAAGCGGCCCGTTTTTATTTTTTCAACGCATGCACAAAATCGCCAAATCCAACCCCAATTTCCCACTGTCTCCCCGCCGGGAAATCGGAACCGGATGCAAACCCACCCAGCCCCTCACGCGGAGCCGGACCTTTATTTGCCTTTCCAGCGGTCCAGCGTCGGCAGCAGCTCTGCCAAAAATTTCCGGTTAGCCTCCGGGTCCCCGGCGGGCATATGGGGCAGGCACTGCTCGATCATCTCCTCCATGGAACAGTCGTTGAGGAAGTCCCCGTTGTCCCAGCACCACTTGCAGTAGTGCTCGTTGATGGTTCCGTCGGGACTCCGGCCCATCTGCTCCACGGTGATGGGCATCCCGCAGCTCTGGCATATCAAATTCGTCGGGTAGCCCAAAAGGTCGTTGATGGTCACGCTGAAAAGCTTGGAAATGGACTGTAAAGTTTCGATTTCCGGCACCGTATCCCCCTGTTCCCAGCGAGAAACCGCCTGCCGGGTGACGAAAAGCTTTTCCGCGATTTCGCTTTGGGAAAGGCCCGCTTGCTTCCGCAGGTCCGTAAAAATGCGTTTAAATTCCATGGGGTCGCCTCCTTTACCCCAGAGTATCACGCCCAGGACAAGCCGTCAAGCAACTGTCCGTTGCCCCTCAACCGCAGCGGACAGCGGGCGATTGGAATCAGGCCTTAGGAGGAGGCCGGTAAGTAATACTGCCGGTGAAATGCAGAGCCTGGCCGCGAAAAGCCAGCGTCTGTCCCGGCTGGAGAGATACTAGGAAGGTCCCCGGGTCCCCGTTCCGCCAGGTATAGATCATCGTGCCGCCGGCCTTGTCCTGAAATTCCAAGGTAAGGCTTCCCCTTGTGAGGACCACCTCAAACAAAATCTGGGACGGCTTTTTCCTGGCGAAAAAGCAGAGCTCATGACGGCCGTGGAGCCGGGCGGCGCTGGGGACATTGCCGGTGTAGTTTTCAAAGGTGAACTTGCGAAAAGCGCCGGTGGGGAAAGAGACTCCTGCCTTTTTCGCGGCCCAGATCATAAAACGGTAATACAGGGCCGACGCCGTCATCGTAATGACCGCGAGGATGAGGCCGGACTTCCAGCTCACGGCTTACGCGGGCCGGACGGCGAAGACCTTCACGCTCCGGGGGCCGATGGTGAAGCGGTTGTCCGGAACGTCCATGGACGCCTGCCCGGCTTCCCAGGTGTCCGCCAGCTGCTCCCAGCACATGCCTCCGGGCAGCTCCGGCAGCTCCACGTCCAGGGGCTTCCAATAGGCGTTGGAGGCCACGTAGACAATCTGGGGGGCCTCCCCCTCCGCCTGCCCGGCGAAGAGCACACCCACATAGCGCTCGTGGTCCTCAAACTGGCTGTGCCAGGGGGTGACGCCGTGGAAGCTGACGTCGGGGAAGCCGTAATACCCGTCGGAGAGGTTGGCCCGCAGAACCCGGAAGCGCTTGCGCAGGGCAATCATGAACTGGAAAAAGCGGAACATGTCCCGGTTTTCCTCCAGCATCCGCCAGTCCAGCCAGCTGGTCAGGTTGTCCTGGCAGTAGGCGTTGTTGTTGCCGAACTGGGTGTTGCAGAACTCGTCTCCCGCCAGGAACATGGGGATGCCCCGGCTGCACATCAGCAGGGCGAAGGCGTTGCGGACCATCCGCCGCCGGAGGGCCAGGATCTCCGGGTCCCCGGTGGGGCCCTCGATGCCGCAGTTCCAGCTGTTGTTGTCGTTTGCGCCGTCGGTGCCGCCCCAGCCGTTTTTCTCGTTGTGCTTGACGTTGTAGGAGTACAGGTCCCAGAGGGTGAAGCCGTCGTGGCAGGTGATGAAGTTCACCGAGGCGTTTTTCCGGTCCCCGGACTGGTAGATGTCCCGGGAGCCCACCATCCTGAGGGCGGCGGCCTGGGCGCAGCCCGCGTCCCCCTTGAGGTAGCGGCGCATGTCGTCCCGGTAGCGGCCGTTCCACTCCGCCCAGCGGTTCCAGGCGGGGAAGG
>CAQVQZ010000173.1 GCA_948902155.1 uncultured Oscillibacter sp. | reverse complement strand
CCCAGCTCCAGGACAACATGGTGAAGCTCCAGGTGGTCTTTCAGGACGGCGGCGGGGTTCCCGAGGACCTGCCGGTCCTCCACGCCTCCCGGGTGGGGCGCATCCACACCCTCATCATGCGCATGAACGCGGGGGAGGCCCAGAACCTCCTGGCGTCCTACAGCCCCCTGCTGGTGGACGCCGTGCCGCTGACGCTGGAGGAAATCTTCATCTACGAGTTAGGAGGCGCCGACTATGCGGTCAAAGACATCGTACTTTAATCCCACCCTGTTCAAAAAGAACCTCGCCCGCTTCTGGCCCCTGTGGGGCGGCGTGTCCCTCCTGGGGTCCCTGTTCCCCCTGTATTACCTGATGATGCTGGTGGAGGAGGGCTTCCGCGCCCACGCCGGGCAGGGCCTGGAGATCACCCAGGTCTACTACATGGCGCTGGTCTACATCGTCCCCGCCGTCTCCCTGGTCTACGCCGCCCTCTGCGCCCTGGCGGTGTGGGGCTGGCTGTACAACGCCCGCAGTGTCGGGCTGTACCACTCCCTGCCCATCACCCGCAAGGGCCTCTTCGCCACCAGCTTCCTCTCCGGCACGGCCATGATGCTGATTCCCTACGCCGTCACGGGCGGAATCTGCGTGCTGGTTTCCCTGGCGGCGGGGCTCTTCGAGCCCGTGGGCCTGCTGGTGACCATCCTGGGCGTTCTGGGGGATACCTTCTTCTACTTCGCCGCCGCCACCCTGGTCGTGTTCGTCACCGGCAACCCCTTCGCCTTCGCCGCCTTCTACTTTGTCTTCCACTTCCTGGCGGCCTTCGCCGAGTGGCTGGTCTGCTATCTGATGAGCATGTTTTACCTCGGCGTCGAAGAGTTTTACGAGGGCGTGCTGTCCTTCCTCAGCCCCACCGTATACCTGACCACCCGGCTGAGCATCTCCTGTGAATACGTGGAGACCGCCACCCCCGACGGCTGGATCGATTACGGGGAGATTGCCTCCGTCACCCTGCGCCATGGCTGGCTCATTGCCGTGTACGCCCTGGCGGGCGCGGTGCTCCTGGCCTGCGCCTGGGCGCTGTACCGCCGCCGCCGGAGCGAGAGCGCCGGGGACGTGGTGGCCGTGGGCTGGATGAAGCCCATCTTCCGGTACGGCGTGGCCCTCTGCGCCGCCGTCTCCGGCGGGACCCTCCTCTACGCCCTCTTCTGCACGGACCTCTTCCAGAGGGGCCAGTGCGCCAACCCGGTCCCCATGGCCGTGTGCATGGCCCTGGCGGGCGTCGTGGGCTACTACATCGCCTCCATGCTCCTGGCCAAGTCCCTCAAGGTCTTCCGGGGCAGCCTCAAGGGCGTGCTGGGGACGGCCGCTGCCGCCGCCGCGGTCTGCTGCCTCATCGCCGCCGACCCCTTCGGCGTGGAGACCTGGGTCCCCTCGGCCGAGGAGCTGGAGAGCGTCAGCATCCGCCTCAACGGCCCCTATGGCCGGGGCGTCTCCTCCACCCTGGAGGACCCCGGCGGCATGCTGAAGGTCCTGGACGCCGCCATCCTCGTGTCGGAGCGGGCGGACGACCTGGACCGCCGTTGGGGGAGAGACGAGCCCTTCGTGACCTTCTATCTGTACTACCGCCTCAAGGATGGCCGGTATCCCTGCCGCTATTACAACATCCCCGCTGCCGCCGTCCCCGGAATCACGCAGATGCTGGCCCGGCTGGCCTCGGACCCCGTCATTCAGGAGGACAACGTCTTCGGCCTGGTCACCGGCCGAAGGGACCTGGAGGAGGCCCGCCTCACCGGCGGCTTCATTGGAAACCTCTACAGCCCGGACTGGGAGCCGCTGGAGGACGTGGACCTGACCCCGGAGCAGGCCAGGGCGGTGGAAGCCGCCGTCCGCCGGGACATCCAGGCGGGACACGTGGGCAGGACGATCTTCGCCGCCACCCAGGAGGAGTATGACCAATCCGCGTACTTCGGCGACCTCCTGCTGAACTACACCATCTCCGTCCGGAAGGACGGCGGTCCCTCGGACCGCCCGGCGAACTACAGCGAGACCGTCTCCCTGGGCCTGTCCGTCTACTGCACGGAGACTCTGAAGACCCTGGAAGAGCTGGGCGTCACCGGCCCGGACCGCCGCTTGATGACCTACGCGGAAGAGGATGCCCGGCGGGAAAGACAGAAGGACGTTTCCGCTCCCGTCTACGGCGGCTATTATGACCCCTACGGCGAGTATTACGACGAAGACTTCTTCCCCGCGGACGTTGTCCACCCCGAGTCCGCCATGGTCTACGCCGAAGGGGCGTATTGACCCATGGCCCGAAAACGCGAACGCTTTGACCGGGAGTCCCTCCGCATGTTCCGGCTCTGCGCGGTTTTGGCGCTGCTGACGGTGGCTGTGATTCTCACAGCCGCCGTCCGGCTGTCCCGGCGCTATCCGGACCCGGCGGAGGTGGAGGCCCGCCTGCCGGGCTATGTGGCCCAGGACCTGCTGGAGGTCAACGAGTGGTCCCGCCCCGGTAGTCCGCTGAAGCGGGTGAAGGGGGTGGTCCTCCATTACGTGGGCAACCCCGGCACCTCCGCCCAGGCCAACCGGAACTATTTCAACTCCCTGGCGGACGGGGTCCTGGGAATCTATGCTTCCAGCCACTTCATCGTGGGCCTGGAGGGGGAGGTGATTCAGTGCGTCCCTCTGGCGGAGATCGCCTATGCCTCCAACAGCCGGAACAAGGACACGATCTCCATCGAGGTCTGCCACCCGGACGAGACGGGGGAGTATTCCCTGGCGGCGTATGCCCGCGTGGCGGAGCTGACGGCGTGGCTGTGCCGGGAGTTCCGCCTGGACCCGGCGGAGGACGTCCTCCGGCATTACGACGTTTCCGGGAAGCGCTGCCCGCTGTATTACGTGGACCATCCGGAAGCGTGGGAGGGCTTTCTGGACGCCGTAACGGCGGAGCTGGAGGCCCTTCCGGCGGACGCAGAAGGGCCCGGCGGAAAAAAATGAAAATTTTTTGAATTTGGGTGAAACAAAACGGCCCTTTCAAACGTCTTATATAATAGACGGCAAAATTTGAAGATTTTCACGCGAAAGGAGACTCCCCTTATGGAGCAAACAAAAGAAAACCTGTGGCGCGTCTGGGTCGACACCCGCCGCCGGATCGTGTCCTTCCATGAGGAGGAGGACTGCAAGCTGCTGGAGTTCCGCAGCCGGGATTTGTTTTTCAGCTGCATCGAGCAGTACACCGGGAAGCAGTATCGGTATCAGTAAAAGCGCCGCGGGGGACCTTTCGGTCCCCCGCGTTCCAGTTTGTACCGGCATTTGGCAAAGGGTCACACGATGAATCCCCCGTCGGCGGTCAGCACCTGCCCCGTCAGAAACGCCGCCTTTTCCGAGGCCAGGAAGGCCACGGCGTTGGCGATGTCCTCCGGGGTCCCCAGACGGCCCAGGGGGGTTTCCTCCACCAGCATGGCCCTGGTCTCTTCCCCCAGCGCCCGGACCATGTCCGTCTCGATGCAGCCGGGGGCGACGCAGTTCACCCGGATGCCGGAGGGGGCCAGCTCCAGCGCCAGGGAGCGGGTCAGGCCGATGACTGCGGCCTTAGTGCAGGCGTAGGCCGTTTCGCAGCTCCCGCCCCGGAGCCCCCAGATGGAGGAGATGTTGACGATATTCCCCCGTTTTTCCGCCAGCATGTGGGGAAGCACGGCCTGGATGGCGTTCCGGGGGCCGGTGAGGTTCACCGCCAGGATGCGGTCCCAGAGGGCGTCGCCCACGTCCTGGAAAAGCCCCTGGTGGGAGATGCCGGCGTTGTTCACCAGCAGCTCCACAGGGCCCAGGACCTCCGCCGTCGCCCGGACCATGCGCTCCACGGCCTCCCGGTCCGCCACGTCCGCCTGGACCGCCAGGGCGGCAAAGCCCTGGGCTTGGAGCTCGGAGGCCAGCGCCTCGGCGGCGTCCCGGCGCTCTAGGTAGTTGACGCAGACCGGCCAGCCTTCCCGGGCCAGGGCGGCGGCGACAGCCCGGCCGATGCCCCGGGAAGCGCCGGTGACCAGGGCGGATTTTCGCATAAGGAGGTCCCCCTTTCGCTTGATGGGGGCAGTATAGCAGAAAAAAAAGAAAAACGCAAGAAAGGGCTTGACAAACGGGGAAAGTTCGTGTATCTTATATATGTTCGCTTCGGACGATTAGCTCAGCTGGCTAGAGCACCTGCTTGACGTGCAGGGGGTCACAGGTTCGAGTCCTGTATCGTCCACCAAAAGGAAAGACACGCTTTTGCGTGTCTTTCTTTTTGGGTTTCGCTCCCGTTGGCCGCGCCACCCTTCGGTATTTCAATGCTCGGGCCGGCAGAGCCGGCCCTGCGCAAATTCTCCGCCGCCTACGGCGGCTCCGAATTTACGGCGCACCTGCGCCGCCGACCGGAAGGCCGGTTTTCTGTGTGCTGCATCTTTTTTGTCAGCGAGAGACGGTTATGAACCCCAGACTGGGGTTTTTCATATCCGGCTGGAGGCGGTTTCCCTTATGGAAAGACAGGCGCCGGAAAAAGGCGGCCCGGCATGCCGGGCCGCCTTTGATTTCTTGGACGCGCCTTCGAAAGGGGGAGATCCGGCGCGTTTCCGGGCGTTCCCTCAGCCCTTGCAGACGGGATCGGTCCAGCCCTTGCCGTCGGGCAGCCTGCCCCACTGGATGCCGGTCATGGTGTCGTAGAGCTTCTGGGTGACGGGGCCGAT
>CAQVQZ010000172.1 GCA_948902155.1 uncultured Oscillibacter sp. | reverse complement strand
GGAGGCGATCCTGCCGCTGCTGCCCCCCGCCCGGAGGGAGCGCCTTTTGCGGACCCTGGAAACGGAGAAGCAGCGGGAGCCCCTCTGCGCGTATCTGATCCTCTGCCTGGCCCTGCGGCAGAAGTGCGGCTGGAAGAGCCTGCCGGAGGTGGCCCTTGGCCGGCTGGGCAAGCCCTATTTTCCGGGGCACCCGGACGTGCATTTCAACCTCAGCCACTCCAGCGGCGCGGTGCTGGTGGGCATTTCGGATCAGGAGATCGGCGTGGACATCGAGCGCATCCGCCCGGTGGGGCAGAGGATGATGGTCCGCCTGGCCCATGTGAGCACGGAAGAGGCGTTTTTCCAGAGCTGGGTCCGGCGGGAGGCCCGGGCCAAGCGCAGCGGAAACGGCGTGGGCACCATCATGCGTTCCGAGTCCCCCCTTCAGCCGGGGGAGTACTATTATGAGCTGGACGCCTTCCCCGGCTATGCCGCGGGCGTCGCCACCCGCAGCAAGGAGCTGCCGGGGAAGCTTCACCGCTATTCGCTGGACGATATGCTCTGAAAACGGAAGGACGGGCAGGGAGACATTTCCCCGCCCGTTTTTTTGCGTTTCCCCGCAACCGGACGCCCCCGTTTTCCGACTATATAGGTGAAAGCGGCTTTCACAAGGAGGGGACGTTTCATGGAGGACAAGGACATCGTCGCGTTGTACTGGGCGCGGTCGGAGGAGGCCATCCGCCGGACGGCGGAGAAATACGGGGCCTACTGCGGACAGATCATCCGCCGGGTGCTGGGGGACGGCCGGGACGCGGAGGAGTGCCTCAGCGACACCTGGCTGGGGGCCTGGAACGCCATGCCGCCCCAAAGGCCCGCGCGCCTTCCGCCCTTCCTGGGGCGCATTGCCCGGAACACGGCCCTGGACCGCTACGACTACAACGCCGCCCGGCGCCGCGGCGGCGGCTTTGAGGCGGTGCTGGAGGAGCTGGCGGACTGCGTGGGCGGAACGCCCCTGGAGGAGGACTTTGATCTCCGCCGCCTGGGGGAGGCCATCTCCGGCTTTCTGGACGGCGCCTCTCCGGCGGCCCGGCTGGTGTTCCTCCGGCGGTACTGGTACTGCGACGGCGTGGCGGAGATCGCTGCCGGGACGGGGTTCAGCGTGTCCAAGGTGAAATCCCTGCTCCACCGGACCCGGAAGGGGCTTAAGGAGCATCTCAGGAAGGAGGGTTACGACCTGTGACAAGAGAAGAACTCTTCCGCGCCGTGGGAGAGGTCCGGGAGGACCAGATCGAGGCGGCGGAAATCGTGAAAAAGCAGATTCACCCCTGGCGGCGCTTCGGCGCGCTGGCGGCGTGTCTGGCGCTGATCGTGACGGTGACCGCGGCGGCTGTCCCGGAAATCAGGGGCCAGCTTCAATGGGCGGCCATTGTAAAAAGCTTCAATCCCGCCGTCGAGGTGGACGAGGACCCTGACAGCTGGAAAGCGGTTGTACAGCCCTTCGGCCCCCGGGGGGATTCCGGCGGCGGAGCGGCGGCGGGGGGCCTGGACGGCTCCGACTACCGGACGGACAACCCAAACCGGCCCACCCATCCCGACTATTCCACCGGCGTGGAAATCGGCCAGCTGCCCGGCCCCGGAACCGGCGAAAGCATGATCGGCCTGTCGGCCTGCCTGGCCTGGCTGTCCCCGGAGGAGATTTTCGCCCAGGATACGGCCATCTTCCGGGGAACCGTCCGGGAGCTGCAATACTTCGTTACCGAGCCGGGATATGGAAACATGGAGACGTATTATACCCGGGCCATTGTGGAGGTCACGGACTCCATCCGGGGAAATGTGACGGCAGGGGAGACGTACAGCCTCCTCTGGCTGGGGGCCAAGGGCTACATGTCCACTTCCATCTCCGGCCCGCTGGAAAATCTGGACGTGGGCGGAGAGGCGATCTTCATGCCCATTCCCACGGACCGGGAAACCGGATGGAGGGAGGGGGACAGCTGCTTCTGCTACGCCGACCTGGCGGAGTTCTACCTGGGGGAAGGACAGCGCTATGTCTTCGCGGACACGGCGGATGGCCTGGAATTTGACCGGGGCGCCTACGCAGATATTGCGGAAGCGGAAACCCTGGATGAGGTAGCGGCCTATATCCGGGAGCAGATCGGGGAAGAGGAGCTTCCCCGGCGGGTTATCATCGGGGAAGAGGACGTACAGGAACCGGGGACCGGCGGACGTGACTTCGCGGAGGGGACGGAGCAGACCCGGCCCGCCTCCGAGCCCGCCGCGCCCCAGGCGGCCCCGTCGAGGACGGAGAACGCCGGGCCCGCTGTATCCGGTCCCAACGGCGCCCGGGAACTGCCCGGCGGCGCTTATGTGGGAGATGAAAGATATAGTCAACGCAGTTGAAAAGAAGCATACACTTCTTTTCAACCGGCGGGCCATAGGCCCGCCGGGGCGCAAAGCGCCTGTGCGTTTCCTATGAAGGCAAGCACCGTATGGAAAAGAATCCTTTGGACTCTTTTCAACTGTGCTGACTATAAAGACTAATTGGAGAATATAAAAACCCGGGCAGGGAGGGACCCCTGCCCGGGTTTCGCAATTCTAGGTTGCCGTCGCTTCAGCTTGGAAAAGTACCGGACCATTAGAGCGCGTTAAAGTTCTTTTGGTTACTTTTCTTTCAAGAAAAGTAACTTAGCCCGGGGGCCAGGTCATGTCCCGGCCGGAGAGCACATGAAAGTGCAGGTGGAAGACGCTCTGGCCCGCCTGCTCCCCGATGTTGGAGACGACGCGGTAGCTTTCCAGCCCCAGTTCCCCGGCCAGCCTGGCGATGACCTCAAAGATGTGGGCCACCACGCCGCTGTTGTCCGCCGTCACCTCGGAGACGGACCCGATGTGGGCCTTGGGGATCACCAGGAAGTGGGTGGGGGCCTGCGGGGCGATGTCGTGGAAGGCATAGCAGACCTCGTCCTCATAGACCTTGCCGCTGGGGATTTCTCCGGCGGCGATTTTGCAGAATAGGCAGTCGGACATGAAAAAACCTCCTTTGATAAAATGGGGTCAGACAAATTGGTTCCGCTCCGGGCTGTATTGGTAGTTCAGCCCCGCCAGAGTCCCTCTCAGGACCTCCTCGTCCACGTCCAGAGCGGCGCAGAGCTCGGTGAGGCTGGGGTACTCGTCCCGGAGCTTGGTGTTGACGAAGCTCAGGAGGATTGCGGGGTCCTTCGGTATCATAGGCCGGAATCCCTCCCTTTCAGCCGGGGCGCGGGCTTGCGGGGCATCCGCTTATGCCTCGGGGGGCTCCAGCCCCAGAACGTCATAATATTCCGCGGAAAAGCGGAGGACCGCCGGATCAAAGTCCCGCTGCAGGGCCTTGACCTTCTCAAAGGGGTCCCGGGGTTCCAGGCCGAAGGCCGCGGCGGCGGCGGCCAGGGCGGCGTCCTTGGACGCGAAGAACTCCGGCATAGCTCCGCTTTCCCTGGCGGCGCGGTCCTCCGCCAGGAGCCTGCGGAACTGCTCCTCCGTCATCCACCGGATCTGGCTCAGGGGGTTGGCGTCCCGGCAGTACAGCAGAAAGGAGAGAAATTCCCGGAAATCCGCCCCCACCGGCAGGACGAAGGTCCCCGCTTCCCCCATGGCGGGGTCCACGCAGAAGACCCGCTGGTCCCCCGGCAGGAGGATGAAGTGCACGCCGTCGCAGCCGAGGGAGCCGATATGCTCCGCTCCCTCCGGGGTGCAGAAATAAGGCGTGAACGCGCCGGCCCGGTCCAGGCCGAGGGACGAACCGTCAAGCTCCAGCGCCCGGAAGCGGTCCAGGTCCTCCCGGGTGCTCACTGCTCCGTCACCACGGCGAAGAAGCGCAGATCCTCGCCGCCCTCGGGGCTGTCGTTCATCAGGCTGTGGGCGTGGCCCTTGGGGCAGTAGTGGCAGCTCCCGGCCTCCAGGGGCTCGCAGCCGTCGTCATAAAGGATTTTTCCCTTCCCGGAGAGGATATAGATGATCTCGCTTCCGGTCTCGTGGGTGTGCATGCCGATGGTGGCCCCGGGGATCAGCCGGCCCCGCATGATCTTGTTCAGCGGGTCGCTGTATATCCGCATGCGGGCCTCCTTCTCGCCGCCCCGCATGTGGGGGATGACCTGGGGCTCCATCTTGTCGAATTCGATCAGCATGGTTTCCGCTCCTTTCAGTTCAGTTTCCCGGCCACGAAATCATCCACCATGGCCAGGGCGTCGTCCAGCTTCAAAACGTCGGTGCCGCCGCCCATGGCGCTGTCCGGCTTGCCGCCGCCTTTTCCCCCGCAGACGGGGGCGATGGCCTTGATGATATCTCCGGCTTTGACCCCCCGGGCAACGGCCTCCTTGCCGCAGACCGCCTGGAAGGTGATTTTCCCGTCGTTGACGGAGGCCATGACGCCCACCACGCCGGGTTCCTTGTCCCGGAGGAAATCGCCCATCTTCCGCAGGGCGCCCGCGTCCAGGCCGTCCCGCTGGGCGGTGAGGACCTTGAGGCCCTTCACGTCCTTGGCGCTCATCAGGAAATTCCGGGCCTCGCCCAGGGAGGCCTCGGCCTTGAACTTGTCCAGGGCCTGGCGGAGCTCCTTCATCTCGGCGGTCTGCTGCTCGATGCGGCTTTCCAGCTCGCCGGGGGTGGTCTTCAGCAGTTGGGCGGCGTGGAAGAGCATCTGCTGGTTCCGGTTCACCGTCTCCAGAGTCAGCTTGCCCACGGTGGCCT
>CAQVQZ010000171.1 GCA_948902155.1 uncultured Oscillibacter sp. | reverse complement strand
CACATCAAGCTCTTCGGCGTCAGCCCCCTCTGCGGGCCCAACATGGACGAGCTGGGTCCCCGCTTCCCGGACATGAGCCACGTCTACACCCCCGCCCTTCAGCAGAAGGCCCGGGACGCCGCCCAGACCCAGGGTTTGGACCTGAAGGAAGGCGTATACATGTTCTTCCCCGGCCCTCAGTACGAAACTCCGGCGGAGGTGAAAGCGGCCCGGCTCCTGGGGGCGGACGCGGTGGGCATGTCCACGGTCCCCGAGGCCATCACCGCCGCCCACTGCGGCATGTCGGTGCTGGGCTTCACTCTCTGCACGAACATGGCGGCGGGCGTCCTGGAGCAGCCCCTCTCGGGAGACGAGGTCATCGCCGCCGGAGAAGCCGCCGGGCCCAAGTTCACCGCCCTGGTGAATGGATGCCTGGAGCGGATGTGAGACGGCATGAAACGTCAGCTCCAAGGCATTGCGCTGATTTTAGTGGGAATCCAGTTGACGCTGGTGTGGCAGGCGGACCCGTATATCCTCTCAAAGGATGTGAGTTCGTTGGTCAATTTGCTTCCGGCTGCCGCAGTCAGCGCCGCCGGTCTGATTCTGTGCCTCCGGCGGGAGAACGGCGGCTGAGGAAACACTGAGAATCCGGCAATGAAAAAAGGGCGGGTTGTGCCGCTGGAGGGAATAGGGCCTGTTCACATAAGCCCAAACACACGTCTTTCCGGCAAATTTTGCCGGCTGCCGCGTTAAAAATTTTTGACGTACGACAGTACGCCTGCAAATTTTTGCCTTGCATTCGGCGAAAATTTGCTCGGAAATCCGCATATTTGGTTTATGTGAACAGGCCCTAGGTCTAAGGCGGGTTCCGGTTCCATAAAGTGGACAATAGGGGGCCCGCCCCTCACGGACAAGGGTCGTCCGCGCATTTTTTTGAGTATTCGAGGTAAGCTTTTCATGTCAAGTAAGAAGAAACAATCCTTCCTGGGAGGCACGGCCATCCTGGCGGCGGCGGTAGCCATTGTGAAAATCCTGGGCGCGGTGTACAAGATTCCCTTCGGGAACATCGTCGGGCCCAAGGGACAGACCTACTTCAACGTGGCCTATAACATTTACAACGTGCTCCTGACCATCTCCACCGCCGGTCTGCCCCTGGCCATCTCCAAGCTCACCAGCCAGGCCCACACCCAGGGCCGGGAGAACCAGAAGCGGAAGATTTTCAGCACGGCCATCTGGCTCTTCTTCGGCCTGGGCCTGGTGGGGACCCTGCTGATGTTCTTCGGCGCGGGGCAGCTGGCGGCATTCATGAACGAGCCCTTGGGCTATTGGCCCATCCGGGCCTTGTCCCCCGCCGTGTTCTGCGTGTGCCTCCTGGCCTGTATGCGGGGCTACACCCAGGGCCAGGGGAACATGACGCCCACCGCCGTCTCCCAGATTCTGGAGGCGCTGTGCAAGCTGGGCCTGGGCCTGGCGCTGGCGTGGTACTTCCTCCGGCTGGGCATGGGGCTGGACATGGCGGCGGCGGGAGCGATTTTAGGCGTCACCGCGGGGACGATCCTGTCCCTGCTGTATCTGATCTTCTACCTCCTGCGCCACCGGGACCGGAAGACCTCCCTGGACGTGCCGGACAGCGGCGGGAAGCTGATGCGCCAGATTCTGGCCATCGGCGTCCCCATCACCCTCAGCAACTCCGCCATGAGCATCATCAATCTGGTGGACACGAAGATCGTCCTGGGCCGTCTGCGGGACCTCCCCGCCCTGGCGGACTCGGCGGCGGAGCTGTTCGGGCAGTACACCTTCGGGATGAACCTCATCAATCTGCCGCCCTCCTTCGTCTTCCCGGTCACCATGAGCCTGATTCCCTTCGCGGCGGCGGCGCTGACCCGCCGGGACCACGCGGAGGCGGGGCGCATCGTCTCCTCCGGCTTCCGGATCGTGGCGGTGCTGGCCATCCCCGCCGGGGTTGGCCTGAGCGTGGTGGGCGGTCCGGCGCTGGTGATGCTCTATCCCAAGCGCTATGCGGACGCCCTCGCCGCGGGGCCCCACATGCGCTGGCTGGGCATCGCCTGCATCTTCATCTGCCTGATGAACCTGACGAACGTGATTCTCCAGACCTACGGCAAGGAGCGCATCCCCATCTACACCGTCATCACCGGCGGCGTGGTGAAGGTGGTCATGAACTACATCCTGGTGGGGAACCCGGAGATCAACATCCACGGCGCGCCCATCTCCACCCTCTGCTGCTACGTGACCATCGTGGGGCTGAACCTGTTCTACGTCTGGAAATACTCGCTGGAGAAGCCTCATTACCTCCAGATCTTCACCAAGCCGGTTATTGCCTCGGCGCTGATGGGCGGTATGGCCTGGGCGGTCCATGGCTTGTGCAGCCGCGTTATGTTCAATGTGTTTCTGGAGATGCTCTCCGGGGAGCATGTCGTGGAGCGGGCCACCTATTTGTCCAACGCCCTGGCCACGATGGTGGGCATCCTGGCGGGCGTCGTCGTGTACGCCGTGCTGGTGGTGGCCCTGCGCATCCTGCGGGCGGAGGACCTGAAAACGGTCCGCCACGGCGAAAAACTGGCAAAAATGTTGCATTTGCGCTAACAACTTCGTAAAAATTGAGTTTCTTCGCAACTTTTTCTCGAAATTTCTTGCAAAGGCTGAGGAAATATGGTAGATTTTCAATGTAAGAATCACTATGATTGGGAAGACTTCTTAGAGATCATGCGCCTGCTCCGTGCGCCGGGGGGCTGCCCCTGGGACGCGGAGCAAACCCATGCCTCCATCCGCCGGAACTTTCTGGAGGAGACCTACGAGGCCCTGGACGCCATCGACCGGGACGACCCGGAGGCCATGCAGGAGGAGCTGGGGGACGTGCTGATGCAGGCGGTCTTCCATGCCCAGATTGAGACGGAGCGGGGCCGGTTCACCATAGACGACGTGGTGAACGGCGTGGCCCAGAAGCTGGTCTACCGCCACCCCCACGTCTTCGGCGAGGTCCGGGTGGAGGACAGCCAGGAGGTCCTGGTGAACTGGGAGGCGCTGAAGCGCAAGGAGAAATCCCAGCGCTCCACCGCCGACGCCATCGAGGCCGTGCCCCACACCCTGCCCGCTCTCTGGCGGGCGGAGAAGATCGCGGGGAAGGCCACGAAGGCCGGTTTCCGCTGGGACAACCCCTCCGGCGCCTTGGGGAAGCTGGAGGAGGAGCTTCAGGAGCTGCGCCAGGCCATGGAAGCCGGAGGGGATGTGGACGTTCCCCACGGCGTCCGGGAGGAGCTGGGCGACCTGCTCTTCATCGCCGCGAACCTGGCCCAGCTGGCGGGCGTGGACCCGGAGGACGCTCTTCACCGGGCCTGCGACAAATTCGACGGGCGCTTCCGCCGGATGGAAGAGGCGGCGGACAAGCCCTTCTCGGAGTGTACCGAGGCGGAGAAGCTCGCCCTTTGGCGCTCCGCCAAAAACGAGTCTTAACACGCTAGAGCGTTAAGAATAGCAGAACCGTGCCCATGCCCCGGAGCGGCCGCGCAGCGGCCCTGTCATTCCCGGAGCCTGGGCCCGGAGGGACCTCTGGGGATGCCCCCGCGCGGCGGCGGAGCCCGGGGGCGGAACCGCGCGATCGACTAGCTCCGGCCCAACGGGTCAGGATCGCCGGAGCCGCCCTGTGCGTTCCCGCCGTCTGCGGACGCGTCATCCGCCGGACGGCCCCTTGCAGATCACAAATGATTTCAGGAGGAGTATCATCCATGAACAAGGCAGAACTGATCAATGTTGTTTCCGCGGCGGCGGAGGTCTCCAAGAAAGACGCCGAGGCCGTCATCACCGCTACGCTGGACGCCATCACCGACGCCCTGAAGGACGGCGAGAAGGTCCAGCTGGTGGGCTTTGGTTCCTTCGAGGTGAAGAAGCGGGCGGCCCGCCTTGGCCGCAACCCCAAAACCAAGGAAGCCATCGAGATCCCGGCCTCTACCGTGCCCGTGTTCAAGGCCGGCAAGGTTCTGAAGGACATGGTGGGCGGCTGAGCCGTTCCCGTTATTTCACACGAAAGAACTGCCGGCGGCCGCCGGCAGTTTCCTTTTCGGAAGGAGACGCTATGCGACTGGACAAGTATTTGAAGGTCTCCCGCCTGATCAAGCGGCGGACCACCGCCAACGAAGCCTGCGACAACGGCCTGGTCTCCGTCAACGGCCGTCCCGCCCGGGCGTCCTACGAGGTGAAGGTGGGGGACCGCATCTCCCTGCGCCTGGGGGCGCGGGAGGTGACGGTGGAGGTTCTCTCCATCCAGGAGACCGTCCGCCAGGCGGACGCCGCCGCGCTGTACCGGCAGGTTTGACGGAAGTTCGTCCGCAAGGGACGCCTTCTATTGCGAGGACGGCGATGGGGGAACCCTTGAGCAAAGGAGGGCGGCCCGAAGGGGCGGGAATTTTCTCCGACAGGAGATTGTTTGACCTATACCAGAAAATTTGCCTCCTTTGGAAATGCAAATCAATAGTAGAAAAGGAAGAAAAATAAAGACAAATGGTGCAAAAAGGATGAGAATGGATTTGTGGAAAACAAACTCATCGAATTATACTGCACCATTTGCCAATGCAATGATAGCAGATTTAGAGAAGAATTACAACGCCAAAGCAACAACAATTGTCCCCAATTTACAGATGAGGAGTTGATTACGGTCTACCTGTGGGGCAAAGGACAGCAATTGTTGACGCGGAAAGCGATCTATCACTACACC
>CAQVQZ010000170.1:1256-4712 GCA_948902155.1 uncultured Oscillibacter sp. | reverse complement strand
AAAGGCCGCTGAGCAGGGCCCCGAACAGCCGGAAGCTCATGGAGATGGGCAGGGAGAACTCCTTCAGCGTCTTCCCCACGCCCTTGGCCCCGTTGACGGCCACGCCGCCGGAGAGGATCACCAGATAGGAGAAGGTCCCCATGGCGATGGCGGCGTTCACGTCCGACAGCGGCGCGGGAAGGGTGACGGCGTGGCCGTGGACCGTGACCGCCTGGAGGCCCAGCAGCTCAAACAGCGTTCCCACGAAGATATAGGCCCCGGCGGCGAAGACATAGGCCCCCAGAAAGCCGCAGCGGTGGGGGCTGCTGTTTTTCGCCATGCCGCTGAACAGGCCCACGGCCTCCTCCAGCAGCATTTGGAGCCTCCCGGGCTGGTATCGGAATTTCGGAATCACGAAGATCCGGATGCAGGCGGCGGCCAGGAGCAGCAGCAGCGTCACCGTAAACGCGGAAACCAGTCCCGGATTCACCTCCTTGATCCCAAAGAGGCCGATCCGGTTCACGTCGTGGAGCACGGCGTCCCGCATGGCTTCCTTCACCGTCTCCGTCCGGCCGGAAGACCCGGCAAACAGAGCGCCGGCCAGCAGCAGCAAAACCGCCGTCAGCCACAGCGCCAGGCCCTTTTTGTGTTCTTTCATCTGGCATCCCTTCTCTCAGTCGGCTCCCCGCGCCCAGGCCGGGAGGCGCGAAGGCGGAATCGATACGGTTCGATTATAGTAACTCCTGCAAAAAAGTCAAGGGTTCCCGGAGTGAAAACGCCTGCGGGGCGCGAGGTTCCCCCAGGTTCTTTAACAGCTTCTTTATGCAGGCGCAAAAAACCGGGGCTTCCGCCCCGGTTCCCGCCGCAAAAGCCCCGGTTTCCCGGCTCTCAGCGCGTCAGATAGATCTGCGTATAAATCCCAATCCAGTGCAGGGCCGCCCCCGCCAGGACGAAGACATGCCAGACGCAGTGGTCGTACTTCTTCTTCCCGGCGAAGGGAATCATCCCCAGGGTATAGGCCAGCCCCCCCGCGAAGATGAACCACAGCAGGGTCCGGCTCTCCAGATACATCCGGGGCAGGAACACCAGCCCGCTCCACCCGATGAGAAAGTACAGCGTAAAGTGCAGCGCCCGCCAGCGGCCGGGGCCGAAGACCATCACCAGCGCCACGCCGGCGAGGATGACCGCCCACTGGACGCAGAAGACGGCCACGCCCGGGGTCCCCCCCAGGTACAGCAGCAGAATGGGGGCGAAGGTGCCGCCGATGAGCAGATAGATGGACGTATAGTCGAAGCGGCGGAGAACCCGCTTGCCCCTCGACCCGGCGGGCAGGGCGTGATAGACGCAGCTCATCAGCATCATCACCACCATGCCGATCCCATAGACGCAGGAGGCCAGCCGCTCCATGGCCCCGTGGGACCGGAGCAGCAGCAGCGTCAGCGCCGCCGCCGCGCCCAGGGCCCCCAGCCCATGGCTCACAGCGTTGAAAACCTCCTCCCCCACCGTCAGCCGGGGGGGTTCGTTCCGGGCCTGCGCCTTCGCCCGGCGGACCGCCCGCAGACGGGCCCGCTGCAGTTCCCGTTTCGTCAAAGCTGCTTCCATCGTGCTCCTCCTCAGCTTGCGCTGTTAACACCGTGTAATATAGTTTTCAGTACTATATTACACGATATACCTTTATATTGCAAGTAGTTTTTGCAGATTATTTTGAACTATCCCAATGCCTCGGATTTTAGCACAATGGAAGTGCAAAATCTTTGGGTAAAACGACGAAGTTTTTTGTCTTTTTCTCCCTCTGTCCCCAAAAACGGACCGGAAAAAGCCCCCTTTTTCAAGGGGGCTTCAGGCTGGCGAAAAAGTATTTTCGCCAGCCTGCGCAAGTTTTTCAGACCTTAAAAAGTTCCGAAAAACTTATGATGGAAAACGAAAGGAACCCCTCCTGGGTTCCTCTCGTAACGCTCTTCCTTCCCGTCGAAGAAGGTTTCACCATTTTTTGACACGCTGAAGCCCCCTTTTTCAAGGGGGCTTTCATCTTCCCTATGGAAGGGGGGCGGAACCGCCCTCCTTCTCCCGGGCCGCCCCGGAGGACCGCGTACTTCTCAGGGCATCGCCTCCAGAACGTCGGGCAGGGCGCTGTTCAGATCGGAGAGGCAGAGGTGTCCGCCGCCAAAGAGCCGGGCCAGCTGGGTCCGCTCCCGGATGGACTGGCCGTTCAGATACCAGATTTCGCCGCCGGACTCCCGGGCCAGATAGGCGCAGGCATAGCGGTCGGAATAATGGCTGCGGATTCCCCGCTCCTCCAGGAGGGCGGTGATCTCCTCCCCGGAAAGGGGAAGGGAGTCCTTGCCCTGCCACTGCGAACCGGCGGAGGTGAGCAGCAGCGTCAGCTTGTCGGCGTCCACCACGCCGCGGAGGCGGTTCAGCGCGTAATAGATCTGCTCCAGGGGCTCCAGCGGGGCCACGGTCCGCTCTCCGGCGGAGTCCGCCTTCTGGGTGAAGCGGAGAATCAGGCGGTCCGCCGTCTCGCCCAGGGCGGCATAGCCATAGCCGAAGATGGTCCCCTTCCAGGAGGGGGCCTCCGCGCTGATGTACAGGAGGCGCCGGCCCAGCTTCTCCCGCAGGAGGCGGGCCGTGGCGGTGAGCTCGTCGCTCTGGGTGTTGGTGGTGAGGCCGGAAATATCCAGGAAGAGGCCCTCGTACCGCCCCTCCTCCACGGCCTGAAAGAGGACCTCGGCCATCTTCTCCGCGTCCCCCTCCCGCAGGTGGTAGGTTCCCCCGGCGACATAGAGCAGGGGCTTCGACCCGGCGGCGGAGACGGCGGCGCGGACGGCGGCGGCCTCCTCCTCCTCCAGCAGGGGGGAAAGCTGGGGCGCGCCGTTGTAAGCCAGCTTGAAGGCGGCCACGCCCACCGCCTCATAGCCCCCGAGCTCCGGAAGGCCCTCCGCCGCCGTGGCAATGCCGATGGAGCTGGCGGCGGTGCCGCTGAGCTTGTCGTGGAGGCGCATGAAAATGGCGGCGGCCTGCTCCCGGGTGACGTGCCCGCCGGGAGAGAAGGCGGTGACGGAGGTGCCGTCCATCAGCCCCAGGCCATAGGCCATGGCAATATAGCCGTTGTTGGCCTGGACGTCCCGAAAGGGCAGGGCCATGTCCTGGACAAGCCCGGCAATGCTGCCGTACCCCAGGGCCCGGACCAGCATGGCGGCGGCCTCGCTGCGGGTGATGAGGTCCTCCGGGCGGAAGCTGCCGTCCTGGCTGGTGATGGCCCCCTGGTGATAGGCGGTTTCCACCGCCCCGGCGTACCACTCCTTTTCCTCCACGTCTTCGTAAACGGCCCGGGCGGGAGAGGTGGGCTTCCACCCCAGGGCACGGCACAGCACCACCACGAATTCGGACCGGGACATCTCCTTCCCCACGCCGAAGACGCCGGCGGACTCGGGGTAGAAGTACCGCAGCGCGATGCAGCGTTCAATGTCCTCCCTG
>CAQVQZ010000170.1:0-1246 GCA_948902155.1 uncultured Oscillibacter sp. | reverse complement strand
TCCCTGGCCCAGAAATCCTCGGGCACGTCGGAGAGGGCGGCGGCGGGGACGGCGGCGGTCCCCGCCAGAAGGGCACACAGCAGAAGGCAGGCAAGGGCCTGCGGCAGTCGTTTCATATTGCTCAGCTCCTTTATGGATGGCTTGGTTTTCCTATAGTAACAGATTTTTTCCCGTTCGTCAAACAGAAGGCTGTCGAGGGGAACCGGAGGAAACGCGAAAAAGCCCTTGACTTGGAGTCCCCTCCAGGTAGTATGCTGGAAGAAGAAAGAAGCGGAAATCCGCGCGGTAAAGAGGAGGCCGGCTATGACGATCTCAGAGGTGAGCAAAAAATACGCCCTTACAACGGACACGCTGCGGTATTACGAGCGCATCGGCCTGATTCCCCGGGTGCCCCGGAACAGCAGCGGCATCCGGGATTACGACGAGGCGTCCCTGGGCTGGGTGGAGCTGATCAAGTGCATGCGCTCCGCCGGCGTGGGGATCGAGGCGCTGATCGAGTACGGCCGCCTGTTCCAGCAGGGCGAGGCGACCATAGCGGAGCGCAAGGCCCTGCTGGTGGAGCAGCGGCGGCAGCTCCTGGAGCGGATGGAGGACATGCAGCGGTCCCTGGAGCGGCTGGACCGGAAAATCGAGTGGCATGAGGAGCTGCTCGGGGGCAAAGCGGCGGAGCCGGGGGACTGCTGACGCGCGTAAGCGGGGGCGGCCGCGCCGCTTTTCCGCCGGTTCTTTTTTCAGAAGAGGCGTTTTCGCTCTTGCTTTTTGGAAAGAAACAGGGTATATTAACAGGGTACGTGCAGCGAACCTGCCGCCCTTCCCGCGCAGGCGCTTGGAAACTTTGAAGGAGGAACAGATATGTCCACGAAAGCTTATTACCCCAGAACTGAGATCGGCCCCGGCAAGGTCGGGTTCTCCAAGACCCGCTCCATCATCGAGGCCCCCTTCTACGGCAACAACGTCGTGAAGATCAACTCCCTTCGGGAAGCTTACGACATGGCCAAAAACTCCCCCGGCACCGTCGTTACCGATATGCCCGTCTACCGGGGGGAGGAATTCGGCCTGGAGCCCGACGCCAAGGTCCTCCTGTTTAACGACGGCTCCATCACGGGCCGCTATGCCGCCGCCCGGCGCATCACCGGAAAGCCCGGCGTGGACACCGCCGCCCTGGACAAAATCGTCATGGACGCCGTGTACGACACCCGCTGGAAGACCATGTACCACGCCGAGGTCTTCATCGGCCTGGACCCCG
>CAQVQZ010000169.1 GCA_948902155.1 uncultured Oscillibacter sp. | reverse complement strand
CCGTCCTTCTCCAGGGTTCCATTTCCATAGGTGCCCAAGTCGCTGTTACTGCCCAGCATCCCGTCGTTGAACAGCCCCAGCCGCAGGGCCAAAATCTTGTCCTTCCGGCTGATTTTGGCGGGGTTGGAAATCCTTGCAATTCGCCGCCAGTGGGCTGGAGTCCGGACGGCCAGATAAGTGCTCTCGTCCGTCACATCCGCCAGCTGCCTGGCCAGCGTCCGCACATTCTCCGCCGAGAGAATATCCGACCCATGCATCTCCCCGCAGTCCCCTACGAACACGCCCTGGAGGGTGAAAATCCTCCGGCTGTATCGCCGCAGCAGCGTTTCCAGCTGCCTCATATGGGACAAAATCCGCCCCAAGGTTTCCGGCTCCGTTTCTCTGGCCCTGCCGTCCCAGTCGTAGAGAAACCGCAGAATAAGCTGCTTGTCCGTCTTTGCCAGCGCCTGAAACAGCTTCTCTAGATTCGCCAGTCCCTTGGCAGAGACCGGCCTGTCCCGGTACTCCTTCAGGTTGATCTCCACCAGCACCAGCGCGGCGTCGGTCTCTCCGGAAAACCGCCTTGTCACGGACTCCTCATAATCCACATCCTCATCGCTGATGATAAACCCGTGCATATGGAAAAAGCCCCGGTTCGGGTTTTTCAGTTCCTTGGCGGACTCTTTGAAGGCAACGCACTCCGCCTGTACCGGAACGTCCTCCCCCTGTCCGGCGGCAGTCAACAGCAGCGCCGCCAGACAGGCCAGCAGCGCCGCGCTCCACCGTTTCCAGATGGTTTTTCCCATTTTGTTACTCCTTTGCCGGTTTCATCACCCTGCCCAGCAAGACCTTGCCGTCTTCTCCGCAGCGGTTGCCGAAGAGAATCTGCGCGCCGTCCCGGCGGCGCTCCGCCCGCAGCAGCACCGGGCCGTTTCCCAGGGGAACCTGGGCGGACCACCGCCGGACCTCCCCGCTCTGCCAGCCCTGCATGCCGCCCTCCAGAACCTCCGCACGGCGCATGCCCAGGCGGTCCGCAAACTCCAAAACCAGGCTTCCCTCCTGGTAAACAGGGGCGAACCCGGTATTTTCCGCTTCCATTTCCACCTTCCAGAGCCCGTCCCGCCGGGTGTCCTCGGCCCGGACGCTCCGGACCAGCAGCCGGTAGCCCAAATGCGCCCCCACGTATTCCAGCAGACTCCGGTCGGACCAAACTCCCCGGACCTGACAGCGCTGCTCGCCCCAGAGCCGCAGCAGCCGCATGTCGTGGTCCCGGTTCAGGTAGGTGACGCCCATGGCCCGCAGCGCGGCGATCACGCCCGCCGGGGCCAGCTCCTGGATATAGCCCCCGCCATAGACGGCCTCGCCGCCAGTGGGAGCCTGACAGCTCAGCGCGTGCTCAAAGGCCAATTCATCCTCCCGCCGCCAGGGGCTGTCCCAGGGGACGCTCCCCCGGTCCTTGGAGCCGAAGGTCCCCAGGTGGTCCCAGGAGCCGAAAATGCCGTCGTCGAACAGCCCCATGCCGTCGAAGCACACCGGGTCTCCCCCGGCCTGGTCCCGGTGGAGCAGCCGCCACTGGCTGGGCCGCCGGACCGCCAGCCAGGTGTCCTCCCCCCGGTTGGTTCGGAGGACTTCGGCCATCTGCGGCAGGCGGTCCCTGGTCAAAAACCGGGAGTTGTGCATCTCCCCCCAGTTCCCCACCAGCATCCCCTGGAACACCAGCACGAACGCCGAAAAGGGCCGCAAAACCTCCATGACCTGCCGCAGGTGGGTCAGCACCTGGCCGAAGAAAAACGGCTCCCGCTCCGGCGCGCGCCCCTGGTGGTCGTAGACCACCCGGACGATGCAGTCCCGCCGCCACCGGGCGAAGAACTCCAGAATCCGCCGGATGCGCCCCAGGGCCGTCTCGTCTAAGTCTTTGGCCTTATAGCTTCCGATGTTGATGAGCACCAGGGCCAGCGTGTCCTCCGCCCGGAGGCACCACCGCTGTTCCTCCAAATCCGGCTCCTCCTCGATGAGGAAGGTGTGGATTTGATACCAGCCCCGCGCCGGGTTGGAGAACGGCTCGGCGCGCTCCTCCAGTTCCGCGGGCTGAAAGCGCCCCCGCTCCTCCCTAGCCTTAAAAAACGGGATCTTCATCCAAATCCAACCCCTCCATGTCCATATGGAACAGCTTCACCCGGACCCAGACGGCCATCAGCGAAAAGGTCATGCGGAACATGTACAGCACCGGCCGCAGGCCCGAGTGCATGCTGACGCCCACGGTCCTGGGGTGCATCACCGCCGGGATTTCCTCCACCCGGAAGCCCAGCAGCATCATCTGCATCAGCATGTTGGCGTCCGGGTACTTGTCGTCGAAGTGGTTGTACCGGGCATAGAAGGAAAACGCCCTCCGGCTGAGCCCCTGAAGCCCGGTGGTGGGGTCCATGATCTTCCGCCCGGTGCCCAGGCGGATCAAAATCCGGAAAACCTCATATCCGATTTTCCGCACCACGGAGATGGGATAGGTGACGCTGCCCTTGAGAAACCGGGACCCCAGCACGATGTCCTGTTTCCCTGGCCCGGTCAGCTCGTCGTAAATCCGCTGCACGTTGCACGCGTCATGCTGCCCGTCGGCGTCCATCTGGATCACGTAGTCGTACCCGTTCTTTTTCGCGTACTTATACCCGACCTGCAAGCCGCTGCCGTAGCCCAGATTGTAGATGTTCGTCACCACGGCGCAGTCCCAGTACCGGGCGATTTCCGCCGTGCGGTCCGTGGAAGCGTCGTCCACCACCAGGATGTCGGCCTCCCGCACGGTCTTCGACTGGCGGAGCTTTTGCAGAAACCCGCCGATGTTCGCCTCCTCGTTGTGTGCCGGGATGACGATCAGCAATCCCTTACCAGCCATCGCGCTCCATCCTCTCCTCCGTATCGTCAACGCAGTTGAAAAGGAGCAAATGTTCCTCTTCAACCGGCGGACCCATAGGCCCGCCGAGGCGCATAGCGCCTATGCGTTATCTATGAAGTCAGACACAGTAGGCCGCATATGCGCCACCCGGCGCTGCGAAACAGCGCCGGGTTGAAAAGAATCCATAGGGGATTCTTTTCAACTGTGCCGGCTATAAACCAAACTGCCCTGAAAAATCAGGCCGCGCCGCCGGGCTCCAGCAGCGAAAGCAGCTTTTGTATCTCCGTCTCGCCGGTCTGGGGCCGCCGGGCGGCGGCCCGGCCCAGGCGCTCCCGGAGCCTCTCGTCCCGAATCAGCTTCTGAATCTCCCGGCAGACGCTCTCCGGCGACAGATCGCACATCAGCCCGTCCACGCCGGGGTCCACCTGTTCCCGGTTGCCGCTGCAATCCGAGACCAGAATGGGCTTCCCCAGCACCTGGGCCTCCTGAATGGCGATGCTCTTCCCCTCAAACCGGCTGGCGTGGACATAGATGTCCGCCTGCCGCAGATAGGGATACGGGTTGCTCACCGCCCCAGGGAGCAGAAAATCCCGCTCCAATCCCAGGGTCCGAATCCGTTCCTCCAAAAAGGACCTCTGGTCCCCCTCGCCCAGCACGTACCAGCGCACGGGTTCCCCGGCGTCCTTCAATAGCCGCATGGCCGCGATGGAAACCTCCAGGGCCTTCTGCCGGGTGAGCCTGCCCATGGTCAGCAGCCGCAGCCCATCAAACCCGTCGCCGAACCCGCCGGGGAGCTGGGTCCCCTCCCGAATCTTCTCCCGGTTGAGAATGTTATGGAAAACCTCCGTCCGCTCCCCGCACTCCGGGTAAGCCTTCAAAAACGCGGCCTTCACCTCGTCGGACACGGTAAAGATTTTATCGTACTCCAGATAACAGTCCCTGTCCAGGGCCCGCGTGTACCCGGCCTGTTCATAGTCCACGTGGATAAACGCCGCCTTTTTCTTCGCGTCCACGTGGTCGGCCACGTAGTAGGCGGAGCCGCCCTCCAGGAAAGACACGGCCAGGTCATACCGTTCCTCCATCCGCTGTCCCCCGTCGGACAGCACCCGCCACAGCAGCTTATCCACGCGCACGTCCCGTTTGCGCAGCATAGCCCCCAGATTCCCGCAGAGGTAGGGGGCCAGCCGCACCGCAGTCCCCCGGGCGGCCATGGCCCGGAGCACCTGCCCGGCCAGCTTCCGCTGTCCCTTCCGGGTCAGCACGGAGCAGTCGGCATACCGCCGGTTCACCAGCCGCACGTGGTCCGGCAGCTCCCGTGCCATCTCCCCCTGGTTCATCAGCACGTAGAGCGAAACGTCGTACCGCTTCGGGTCCAGATGCCGGAGCAGCTCCAGCAGGGCGGTCTCAGCTCCGGCCCGACCGAGTGTATTGATAACCAGCAGCATCCTTTTTCTCATGGCTCAATCCTTCCTCGGTATGGTCCGAAACCCGCGTTTCCAATGTTAGCACTTCCTGCCGGAGCAGGGCCATCTGCATGGTCAGCTCCAGATTCCGGCGCATCAGCTCGGAGATGCGCTCGCTCATGAAATATGCGCCGAAGACCATGCAGAAGCCCACCGCGGCCACCAGCAGCATCCCCATGCCGCTGATATACCGCTCCAGCTCCACCGGATGCAGAAACACTCCGGCGACGACAAAGATCATGCTGATGAGTCCCCAGTTCAGCACAAAGGAATCCGTCATCCGCCGCTTTGCCAGCGAGGACAACGTTGCGCACAGGAGCACAGCCCCCGTTGCGATCAAACCAACACGCAGTCCAAAACTCGCATCCATATTAAGAGCCTATCCCAAAATAAAAGCATATGTGGTAAAATGTTGTGGGGTGA
>CAQVQZ010000168.1 GCA_948902155.1 uncultured Oscillibacter sp. | reverse complement strand
CGTCAGGAGGCATTCTATTTTTACACCGACCACTTCCGCCTCAACAAGGACCTCTTCTTCTGCGGAGCGGTGTTCCTGGTCTTTGCCGTGATGCTGTGGCGGGTCTTTCGGGGCATGAGCCGCTACTTCCGCGAGATCAACCAGGGCATCGAGTCCCTGCTGGCGGACGACGGGGCGCAGATTCATCTCTCGCCGGAGATGCTGCCCTTCGAGCGGAAGCTGAACGCCGTGAAGCAGACGCTGGCGGAGCGGAAAGAACAGACCGCCCTGGCGGAGCGGCGGAAGGACGAGCTGGTCATGTATCTGGCCCACGACATCCGCACGCCGCTGACGTCGGTGATCGGCTATCTGAATCTTCTGGAGGAGGAGCCGGACAGCCCGCCGGAGAAGCGGGCCAAGCAGGTGCATATCGCCCTGGACAAGGCGTACCGGCTGGAGGCGATGATCAACGAGCTTTTTGAGATCACCCGCTACAACTCCCAGCAGATCACGCTGTCCAGGGGAACGGTGGACCTCTGCTGTCTGCTGGTGCAGCTGACGGACGAGCTGACGCCGGTCCTGGCGGCACGGGGAAACACGGCCGTTCTGCGCATGGATGAGGATTTGACCGTCCAGGGGGACGCCGAGAAGCTGGCCCGTGTATTCGGCAACATCCTGAAAAACGCGGCGGCTTACAGCGACCCCAGGACTGAGATCACGGTTTCCGCCGAACGGGAGAAGCAGGACGTGGTCATCCGATTCCAGAACCGGGGGGAGGACATTCCCCAGGAGAAATTGGAGGCCCTGTTTGATAAGTTTTACCGGCTGGACCAGGCCCGCTCCACCGGCACAGGGGGCACGGGCCTGGGGCTGGCCATCGCCAGGGAGATCGTCCTTCTCCACGGCGGGAGCATCCGGGCGTCCAGCGAACGCCGCACCGTCACCTTTACCGTCCGCCTGCCCGGAGGGTAGAGCCTGTTTGAAAATCTCTGTTCTTTCTTAGGAAAATCTTAATGACTCGGCAAGTTCATCTTAAAGCATCCGGCGCTTCTGTTTGGTAGAATCAAATCCAACAGAAGCGCTGTTTACTGTGCGATACGGCAGAAAGGAAGCTTTACGATGGAAGAACGAGTGATTGATTTTGAAAGCAGACAGGCCCTCCGCCGGGAGCGGCGGCGCAGGCAGGTTCGACGGGCGCGGTTCCTCCAGGCCGTCGTGTGGGCGCTGGCCATTGCCGGGCTGATCCTCCTTGGACGGGAGATTTTTTCCATGTTCCGCCAGATTTCTCCCTTGCCCGGCAATCCGGCCGGTCATATAGCCGAACCGGCGGGCGGCGGACAGGTGCAGGTCATCCAAACTCCCCCGGACAACGAGACCTTACAGGCGCTGCAAGCTCTGACGGCCCGGGACGGGAGGGTCCAGGACGTGATCGACCGTTGTCAGGACTACCCGGAGGACCTGCTGAAAATGCTGTCCCGGAATCCGGACATGCTGGACTTCGTGCTGGACTACCCGGAGAAGCAGGGGCAGGTGTTCGCCGACACCATCGGCGATGTGGAAATTGGGGAGGTTCCGCTGCTGCTCCAATACGACCCGCGCTGGGGCTATGGGGACTACGGGGCCAGCTCCGTGGTGGTCAGCGGCTGCGGGCCCGCGTGTCTGGCCATGGTAGCCGCCGGGCTGACGGGGGACAACACGATCACGCCCTACGCCGTGGCTCAATACGCCGGCCAGGAGGGCTATTACGTCTACGGCGCAGGGACGGCCTGGAGCCTCATGAGCCGGGGCGCTTCCCGCTTCGGCGTGGAGGGGGAGGAGCTGCCCCTGATGAAGTCCAAAATGGAGAGCGCGCTGGAGGAGGGCCGTCCCATCATCTGCGTGGTGGGGCCGGGGGATTTTACCACCAGCGGGCACTTCATCGTCATCACCGGGATGCGGGACGGGCAGTTTACCGTCAACGACCCCAACAGCGCCGAGCGGAGCAATAAGCTCTGGAACTATGAGACGCTGGAGCCTCAGATCAGCAACCTGTGGGCCTTCCGCGCCGTGTGAGGGGGAGGCGGGAACCGGCAACGGAAGACCGCTGTTCTGTCCGGCGGCACATGAACCGGGAGATACGCGGAAAATCCAATTGGACGCCGCATTTTCCGTCCTCCACGGTCAGAATGGGGAGGACGGGACGGTGCAGGGCCTCTTTGAGCTGGCGGGTATCCCGCTGGTGGGCTGCGGTGTGATGGCCTCGGCGCTATTTCCCCAGCACCTCCCGCCGGACATACGCAAAAGCCGCGTCCTCCCCCTCGTCCCGGAGGACCAGCAGAATCTTTTCCAACAACTCCGCCGTGGCGGGGTGGAGCAGGAGGCGGCGTCCCTTGCCCCGCTGGAAAAACTCGTAGGGATCGCCGGGGCGGAAGTCCCGGCCCTTATAGACCTTGCTGGCCGCCAGACGGTCGCAGAACATCTCCGCCACGTACTTCCTGGGCATCTCCACGCCGCCGATGCCGCTGCCGTCCTTCTGGTAGTCGGTCCAGTATTCGAAGTGATGCCGGTTCCGGCCCTTGTGGTGAAGCCAGGCGGCGCTGTAACCCTCTTCCTTCCGCTGCTGGTCGTTGGGGCTGTGGTCGCCCTGGAAATACTTCACGCCCGCCCAGAACTCCACCGGGGAATACTTGGAGAGGTCGTGGGTCAGGCCCTGCCAGTACAGCCCCAGGCGGAAGCAGTGCTTCCGGACCAGGGCGCGGTGGCGATGGACGGTTTTGAAATGCTCCCAGAAATGCACGGCGGGTGTCCTCCTGTCTTGGGAAAGGCTCTTGCGTAGATTGTACCACATCCGCGGAAAAAAGACGAGAAAATTTTGTATGGAATCCCGCGGGACGCAGAAACTAGGCCAGCGGCCTCCCGCCGCCGGTCCCGTCCGGCCCGGCGGGGCCGGATCATCCGGGGACGCCCCGGCTGGAGGGATGCTATGGACGCCGCGATCTACGACTGCCCGCCGGAGTGGGCGGGCCTTCTGCCGCCGGGGACCCGCCGGGTCCGGCGGGCGGAGGAGCTGGAGGAGCACCTCTGGCCCCTGCTGGCCCTGAGCCGGGAGGGATGCCGGGCCCTGGAGGGCCGGAACGGCGGAGCGCTGGTCTGCCGGGTGCTCTTAGCGCCGGGGGACTGCCCCCTGGTCCTGTCCCGGGTGCGGGCGGAGGCGGTGATCACCTGGGGCCTCTCCCCCAGAGACAGCCTGACCCTCTCCAGCCTGGCGGAGCCGGTGCTCTGCGTGCAGCGGGCCCTGCCCCGGCTGGACGGGACCCGAGTCGACCCCCAGGAGTTCCCCCTGCCGCCCCTGCCGGGCCCGGCGGAAGCCCTGCTGCCCCTTTTGGGCCTGCGGCTGTTGCAAATGCCATTTGCGGAGGGACGGTTTCCGTGATAGGGTAAAGCCGGAAATTTCTTCCGGAAAGGGAGGACCGGCTATGGTCGTACTGGGTTGGATTCTTTTGATTGGCGCGGTGGCCGCCGCCGCTTGGGTACACTATTCTGTCCACAAGAACATCCAAGGGCCGTCCCACTGCATCGGCTGCGGGAAATGCAGCGAAAATGGCGTCTGCATCCTCACCGGGGAGCCGGTGGGTCCCCGGCGGAAGCGGGAAACACGCTCCTGACCGCCCAGGACAGGTATTCGCTCCCCGCGTCCTCCATGTGGAAGCCCCGGTTGGAGAAGCACCAGGTGGCCATGACGCCCCGGACGGCGCTCTCCAGGTAGGTGAACGCGTCGGCGGCGGTGAGGCCGGGCCGGAGCTGGTCCGCGTGGGCGGCGAGCTCCTGGTAGAGGGTCCGGCTGAAGGTCCGCTTTTGCAGGTGCTCCGACGGGCCGGGGACGCAGGCGCTCAGGTTCAGCGCGTAGGCCAGGCAGGTCAGTTCATAGCCCACGTACTCCGCGAATTCCAGTTCCAGGTTCAGAAAGCGGAGGACCCGGTCCGGGGCGGCGCTGTCCGGGTACTGGTCCAGGAAAGCGTTATAGTGCCTCTGGATAAACGCGCCCATGTCGGCATAGTAGCTCTCCCGGACGATGTCCTCCTTGGAGGCGTAGTGTACATAAAAGGTCCCCTTGGCGATGCCCGCCTGCCGGCAGATTTCGCTGACGGTGACGGCGTCATAGCCCTTTTTCTTGATCAGCCCCACCGCCGTGGAAAAGATTTTTTCCTTGGTGGCGGCGGCTTTTTCTTTGCGGCGTTCCATGGCTGCGCTCCTTTCCCGGACTTGACAGAGGTATAGGTGCAGGATATAATGGTGACCGTGGTCATTGACTGCGGTCACTGTTATTTTAGCATGAATGGGAGGGCGGCGCAAGATGTTTTTGTTTGATTTGACGTATGTGAAGCCGTTGGAAGAGGTGGAGCGGCTCCTGCCGGAGCATATCCGGTTCCTGGACGCGCACTATGCGGCGGGGGAATTTCTCTGTTCGGGCCGGAAGGTCCCCCGGACCGGGGGCGTGATTCTATGCAATTGCGAAAGCCGGGAGGCGGCGGAGCGCATCCGGGACGGGGACCCGTTTTTCCGGGAGGGCGCGGCCCGGTATGAGATCGTTGAGTTTGTTCCGTCGAAGATGGCCGGGGGGTTCCGGGCTTTGCTGGGGTGACAAGGGTTCGGTTGGAAGGGGCGGGGGAGGAGGAGAACCAATATCATTCGGTCCAGCGCGCCAACGCCTTGTACCCTTGGAAATGTGAATCAAGAGTGGGATGGGTTGTTTGCCGGCTTCGGGGCCCCCGCAAAATCGAAGATTTTGTGGGGAAAGGAGGA
>CAQVQZ010000167.1 GCA_948902155.1 uncultured Oscillibacter sp. | reverse complement strand
TGGTGTAGAAGGTGTTGAACACCGTCATGACGATGGTGGGGAAGGCGAAGCGCAGAATATTCCTGCCCGTGACCGGCAGGTGGTAAGAGTCCAGTCTTTCCATGGCGGTCTAGTTCCTCCAGTCGATGTCCTGGCCGTCTCCCAGGTCGAAATACTCCATCTCCCGCCCCTGTGCCGGGAGCCGGACGGCGGAGATGCGCCGGTTCTGGGCGGGAGCGAAGTAGTACACGCCGCTCTCGGCGCACATGACGCTGGTACACAGGGTCTGCTCGTACACGTCGTAATTGGGGTCGGCCTTGGCCAGCCCCTCGGGGATGTCCACCGGGGCGAAGGCCCGGAACATCCGGGATACCCCGTCCGGCTCGTCCCTGCCCGGCACGGCAAACTCCTTCATAAACGCCAGCCGCACAAAGCGGGAAGGCGAAGAGTAATCCCCCGGCAGGCCGGAGCCGCCGCCGAGGCGCTCGCCAAACTCCCGAATCTCATGGCCCGCGATGGTCTGCGGGGCCTTGGGCAGATTGGTGACCCCCACGAAGTTCCGCAGGTTCGTCCGGTGCCAGAGGTAGCCGGGGCTGTTGGTCAGCACGCCGATGGTATTTCGGTGGATGGACAGGCCGTCCGCGTCCGGCTCGATGATGACAGCCTCCCCCGTCCGGTCGCTGAGAATATAGTGGGCGGGCAGGGGCTTGCCCTGGATGGGCTCGTCCACCAGGGTGATCCGGGACAGCTCCTCTACCGCCTCCTCTACCCCGGTGCACCGGCTGAGCAGCCAGGCCAGCAGACGGCCCGGATGGACGGCGGTGCTCCCCGGCTTGGCGGCTTCCTCGTAGACGGCGTACTCCGGGAAGTAGAGGAGGGCCCCCATCAGCCCGGCGGAGTTGACTCCGTCCACCAGAATCGGCTCCCCGAAGCCCAGCACCGCCATGCCGGTGTAACCATATTCGCCGGGCACAGCGCCCTCCCCGTGAAGCCCTGGGGCGCAAGGCATTCCCTGGGGCACGCTGATGACCCGGTTAGCCGCTAAATCTCCGAACTGGTCGTAGGTCCGTCCCAAAAGGCGCCGGCCGTCCTCCGTTTGCCAGGAAAAACTGCTGCATCCAAAGTCCATATCAAAAACCTCCTGTTTTCTCTTATTGTTATCCAACGGACTTGCATTTATTGCTGGCAAGGGGTATCATAAACCGTGTGGCCGCCACGCAGTCAAGAGGTATTTTCAAATTTTGGGAGGAAATTTTATGGAGCGGAAAAAGGGCTGGCTGACCTCCGGAGCCTTCGCCGCCCTGTGCGGCACGACCAAGGAGACCCTGCGGCACTACAAAGACATGGGCCTGCTTCTTCCCGCCCACCGGGGAGACAACAGCTATTTTTACTACGATGTGGAGCAGTTCTATGACTTTTACGCCATCTCCATCTTCCGCCAGACGGGCACGCCGTTGGAGGAGATCCGCCGCTGCCTGCAAGGGCAGGATACCGCCGGGACGCTGGAACTGCTGCGGGAGCAGCGCATCCGTCTGGAGGCGGAACGGCGGAAGCTGGAGCATATGGACTTCGTGCTGTCCAGCGCCCTGCGCAGCCTGGAGTTTGGGCCGGAGGCGGACATGATGCCCCAAACCGCATGGTTTGACCGGGAGCACCTGCTGGCGATTCCCGTTGAGGAATTGGAGGGCTTGATGGCTCCGGAGGCCAGCGAGGAGGAGATGCTGATCGCCGTGCTGGAGCGGTGCCGGGCGCTGTGTGGGCGGTATGGGATACAGACCGGTTTTCAGCTGGGGGCCATCCACCGGCCGGGAGAACAGGGCGGGCCGGGAGCCATCAGCCATCTCTACACCCGGATCAAAGAAAAAGCGGGCTTCCCCTATTATCGGGAGAAGCCCGCCGGGAACTATCTATATGTCTGCTGCCGGGGCCGCTGGGATATTTCGGAGGGCTATGCGGCCCTTGACCGCTGTATCCTTGAGCGGGGACTGAAAACGGCGGGGGATTTCTATGCCTGCGATCTGGCGGGATTCATCCTTAACTCGGTGGAGAAGAATGCGGCGTCTATGATTTCTGTGCGGCTGTTGAACGAATCCCCAAGAATATAAAACGTATTCACATCCGCCCGAATCACTGTAAAGCAGGCACAGGTGCGCAGTGGGCGATCGGCCGTGTGATAGGGGCAATTGCGGGAATCTTCCGTTCCATTTTTCGGACAAGTCGAATCGCTGCCGCTGTGCCGCCTCTCCGTTCCCGATTTCAGACAAACAACAGACCAGAGGCATGCTTTGCCAAAAGCTGCCCACGGATGACTGCCGGTTCCTCGAGCAAGGCAAAAGTTTTTTCTTCCTCGCGAAGGGAAAAGTTTACCCGGCAAAAGTAAAAAACAGTTGTGCCTTCCCCCGTTCTGTGATATAATGGGAATACTGGGGGAACAGCGGACGGAACGGAACGAGCCGTCCAAACCGCCCGCGCTCCCTCCCAAACAGAGCGGTTCGGTACGCGGCGTCCCGTACCGCCGGAACCGGCAGGCCCAAACGACGGGCGTTTTCATAGAATACCGTGAACGCGCTGCCCGCGCCAATACTGCCGCAGAAGAACGGAGGTGCCGCCCTATGTCATTCAAGGACAAGATTACGTCTTTTTTATTCCGCTCCAAACCCGGCGGGGAGCCTGACGAACCCCTTCACGCGGAAGAGGAGCCTCAGTTCCAAGCCGCCCCGGAGCCGCCGCCTCCCGCCGCCGACGCCTCGCTGCTGGAGATTCCCGCCGACCATCCCATCCGGAACCTCTACGACCTCTGGCGTTCGGAGGAGGGCCAGGCGCCGCCCCTGCGGCTCTGCATGGACGAGGACGGCGTGCTGTCCCAGGAGGTGCTGGATAAGGAAAAAAACCGCCTGCAATCCTCCCTGAAGAGCCTGTGCACCACCCGCTGGAAGACGGCCAAGGGCCGGAGCCGGGGCAAGCACAGCAAGAAAAAGGAAGAGGAAGCCGAAGAAGAGGCGGTCATCCTGGACGCCCGCCCCTGGATCCATATTTCCTCCGACAAGCTCTATGCCTGGATGCTGGTCCTGCCCCCCGTGGGAGGCGGCGAGGAGCTGTCCAGGGATATGCTCTACCGGACGCTGTCCGACCAAAACATTTCCTACGGCCTGGACCAGGCCCTGGCGGACCGCCTGCCCCACGGCAGGGACCGCTATTTCAGCCTGCACCTGATTGCCCGGGGAAAGCCCGCCTTTGACGGGCGGAACGGCAACATTGTGGACTATTTTCCCCGCGGAGTCGAGCGGGTGCTGGAGGTCAACGAATTCGGGCAGGTGGACTACACTTCCCTGAACCTGATTTCCAACGTGGAAGAGGGCCAGGAGATCTGCCGCCTGATCCGCCCCACTGAGGGCGAGCCGGGCGTGACGGTGCAGGGCCAGGAGGTTCCCGCGAAGAGCGGTGTTTCCGTGCCTCTGCCCATGGGCCGCAATACCGAGGCCAGCGAGGACGGGGAAGCCCTGCTGGCTGCGATGCCGGGCCATGTGGAGTTTACGGGCCGCAGCTTCCAGGTCAAGCCGGTGATGGACATCGACGGCAACGTGGATTTCTCCACCGGCAACATCAAATTCGTGGGCGACGTGAACATCAAGGGCGACGTGCTCAGCGGTTTTTCCGTAAAGGCCATGGGCACTGTCTACGTGGGCGGCGCGGTGGAATCCGGCAGCGTAGTGGAGTCCGGCGGGGACCTGACGGTGGTCAAGGGCATCCTGGGCGACGGGACCACGGCCATCCGCTCCTCCCGGTGCATTTTCGCCAAGTATATCGAAAACGCCGTCATCTGCGTCAAGGAGAACCTCCAGACGGACTGCATTGTCAACAGCAAAATCTACTGCGACGGCGAGGTCGTGGTACGCTCGGGCCGGGGAAGCATCATGGGCGGCAAGGTCTGGGCGGGGAAAAAGGTCGACGCCAGCATCGTCGGCGCCAAATCGGAGATTCGTACCGCCGTCACCCTGGGGGGTCTGCCCTGCGCCAGCTTTGAGCGGGAGCGCTTGCAGCGGAAAATGAGCGAGCTGAACCAGGAGCTGGAGCGCCTGGAGAACCAGCCGGACAATTCTGCCAAGTCCAGCCTGATGGGCAAGGCCCGCATGAAGCTGTCCGTGACGGAGCACAAGCTGAACCAGCTGGAAGAAGAGCTGGCGGAGAGCAAGCCGGACGCGAAGGAGACCAACAGCGGTCGCATGGAGTGCGGCATCGCCTATGCGGGGACGGAGCTTCGGTTTGGGGATATTTTCCTCCGCCTGCGGCACGAGTACCAGCAGTGTACGGCGAAGCTGGTCTGCGATGAGATCGTGCTGATTTGACAGATTCATGGCAAAAAACAGCTGAAAGAAGGCGGAGGACGCTATGCGTCCTCCGCCTGTTTGGGTTTTGCGGGGATCAGCGGGATTTCGCCGGATTTTAGGGGGGTCTGCGGGGAAATCCGTGAAAGCGTGCGTAGCTTCACGGGTGGTTCACAATTAGTGGGATTTTGAATTTCTGTGGCTTATACAACAGATTTTTGGGGAGCGTTTTTATGTTTGGCGGGGGAGGGGGCTTGCCGGGTTCCGGACGGCCTGTCTAAGGGGGTAATTTTCCTGCAATATCATTCTGTTCTGTGCAATGGAAAAAAGCTCCTTTGGAAGTGCAAATCAATCGTAGAAAGGGAATAAAGATAAATGGTGCAGAAGGGATGAGAATTCATGCCCTGTTCTTGTAATCTGAGAACCTGTATTCATAAGCGTTTGAGCAGCGTGTGGAGATGAGAAATTAT
>CAQVQZ010000166.1 GCA_948902155.1 uncultured Oscillibacter sp. | reverse complement strand
CTCCACCCGCTCCATTCCTTCCTCCTTTCCCCACAAAATCTTCGATTTTGCGGGGACCCCGAAGCAGGCAAACAGCCCGTCCCTCCCTTGATTCGCACAGACCCGCTACAGTTTCTCGATCTCCTCCATCAGCGCGTCCACCAGGCGCTCCTGGGGGACCTTATAGAGAATCTCGCCCTTGCGGAACAGAAGCCCCTCCCCTTTCCCGCCCGCAATGCCGATGTCGGCGGCGGCGGCTTCGCCGGGGCCGTTGACCGCGCAGCCCATTACCGCCACGGTGATGTTCTTTTCGCAGTCCATCAGGCGGCGCTCCACCTCCTCGGCGATGGGAATCAGGTCGATGCGGGTCCGGCCGCAGGTGGGACAGGCGATGAGGTTGACCCCTTCTTTCCGGAGGCCCGCCGCTTTCAGTATCTTTTTTGCGGCATAGATTTCCTCCAGCGGGTCGGCGGTGAGGGTCACCCGGAGGGTGTCCCCGATGCCCAGGCACAGCAGGCCCCCGATGCCCATGGCCGACTTTATCAGGCCCATGGAGGGCGTGCCCGCCTCCGTCACCCCCAGGTGGAGGGGACAGTCCGTCTGCTGGGACAGCAGGCGGTACGCCGCCATGGTCAGGGGCACGTCGGAGCACTTGACAGAGATGCAGACGTCCTCGAAATCGAAGCGGTTCAACAGATGTACCTGGCCCAGGGCGCTCTCCACCAGGGCCTCGGCGGTGACGCCGCCGTACTTCGCGCGGAGTTCCTTCTCCAGGGAGCCGCCGTTGACCCCCACCCGGATGGGGATGCCACGGAGGCGGCAGGCGTCCGCCACGGCCTTCACCTTCTCCTCGGAGCCGATGTTGCCGGGGTTGATGCGGATGGCGTCCACGCCCCGCTCCGCGCAGGCGAGGGCGTACTGATAGTTAAAGTGGATGTCCGCCACCAGGGGGATGGCGGTCTGCTCCTTGATCTTATCCACCGCTTTCGCCGCCGCCTGGTCGGGAATGGCTACCCGGATGATCTCGCAGCCGGCGGCTTCCAGGGCCTTGATCTGGGCTACGGTGGCTGGGACATCGTCGGTTTTCGTGTTGCACATGGACTGGATGGTCACCGGCGCGCCGCCGCCGACCGGGACGCCGCCTACCAGTAATCGCTTTGTCATCGAAGCTCAGCTCGCTTTCTGTGTGGGGATGGTTTCGTTTGTGCGGTTTTTTGGGGCTTAATGCCGAATCAAGACGGTGACGTCGTGGAGGGTCACCAGCAGCATCACGCCCATCAGCAGTACAAAACAGGCCGCGTTTACCGCCGCTTGGTACTTTTCCGGTATCTTACGCTTGAACAGCAGCAGGGATACCGCGTCGATCGCCAGGAAGAAAATGCGCCCGCCGTCCAGGGCCGGGATGGGCAGGAGGTTCATCACTGACAGGTTCACCGCGATCAGCGCCGCGAAGTAGGCGATGTTCTGCACCGCCGCCGCCGCGCTCTCGGAGGAGGTCCCCACCTCCGTGATGGTGGAGACGATGCCCACCGGGCCGCTGATGTCCTTCATTCCCACGTTCCCCTTCACCAGCTGCACCAGGCTGAACCACACCTGCTGGATGAAGTCCAGGGTCTGGTAGCCGATGAAACGCAGCGTGGTCGGAAAATCTGCGGGCATCACCGCCGCGCCTACCAGCAGGCCGAAGCGGCCCGGCTGGCCGTCGTAGGTCCCCCGGTAGAGGGGCAGGTCCTTCAGGACCACACGCTGGCCGTTCCGGATGACCTCGATATCCGCGCCCTGGCCGTCGTTGAACTGGAGGAACAGGGCCGCGTCTCCACGGAGGTAGGTCCGCCAGCCGTCGATCTTATAGAAGATGTCGCCTTCCATCAGGCCCGCCTCCCCTTCCAGGGGGAAGCCCTCGTTGAAGCCCGCGATCTGGTCTACGTAGAAGCCGTCGGCTCCGGCGTAGAGACAGGCGATTACCGCAATGCCCGCCAGCAGGTTCATCAGGGAGCCCGCCGCCAGGATGAGGAGCTTTTTCCAGAAGCCCTGGTGGGCGAAGGAGCGCTCGTCGCCGGTGTCCTCCTCGTCCTCCCCCAGGGAACAGAAGCCGCCTATGGGCAGAAGGCGGACGGAATACTGGGTTTCCTCTGTTTCCCGGCGCCAGAGCAGCGGGCCCATGCCGATGGAGAATTCCTGGACCCGCACGCCGCACAGGCGGGCCGCCAGGAAGTGGCCCAGCTCGTGGATCGCTACCAGGAAGCCGAAGATGAAGATGGCCGCTAGAATGTAGATGATGCTCATGGGTTGACTCCTTCTGATACTAGGGCTGTTTGCCTGCTTCGGGGCCCCCGCAAAATCGAAGATTTTGTGGGGAAAGGAGGCAGGAATGGAGCGGGTGGAGTTTTCGCCGTCAGGCGGAAACGGAACTGAGCGGAATTTCTTCCGACGCAGTCGCGGCTGAGAGTTTCGCGCCTGCGGGCGCGACCAATGGGCGCTGCCCCTTGGAACCCCGCAGCCTTTGAAAAGGCTGGCGAAACTTTTTGCTGCGCTTCGCGCCCTCCTCAAAAACTGCGCAGGACGGTTTCGCGGGCCTCCGCGTCCGCCGCCAGGATGTCCGGGAGGCTGGGCTTATGGACCACCGGCAGGTCCGTCATGGCCCTGGCCGTCAGGTCGAAAATATCCCGGAAGCCGATGCGGTCCTCCAGGAAGAGGCGCACCGCCTCTTCGTTGGCCGCGTTCAGCACCGCGCAGGCCGTGCCGCCCTTGGCCGCCGCTACCTCCGCCAGGCGCAGGCAGGGGAACGTCCGCCGGTCCGGCTCCGCAAAGGTCAGCGGCGGGCAGCGGAGCAGGTCCAGCGGCTCCGCCGCCGTCTCCGCCCGCTGGGGATAGGTCATGGCGTACCGGATGGGCAGGCGCATGTCCGGCGTGCCCAGCTGGGCCAGCAGAGCCCCGTCCCGGAACTCCACCAGGGAGTGGACGATGCTCTGGCGGTGAATCATCACGCTGACCCGGGTCAGGGGAAGGCGGTAGAGCCGCATGGCCTCGATGACCTCCAGGCCCTTGTTCATCAGCGTGGCGCAGTCCACGGTGATCTTCGGGCCCATCTTCCAGTTGGGGTGGCGCAGGGCGTCCTCCCGGGTCATTTTTCCCACTTCCGCCTTGGTCATTCCATAAAAGGGACCGCCGGAACAGGTCAGGATCAGCCGCCGGATCTCTCCCCGGTCCGTGCAGCCCTGGACGCACTGGAAAATGGCGGAGTGCTCCGAGTCCACCGGGACGATCTCCGCCCCGCAGCGCTCCGCCTCCTTCATCACCAGCTCCCCGGCGCAGACCAGCGTTTCCTTGTTGGCCAGGGCGATGCGCTTCCCCTCCCGGATGGCGGCCAGAGTGGGCTTCAGGCCCACCATGCCCACCACCGCCGTGACCACCGTGTCCACCCCCGGCAGCGTCGCCGCCGTGGAGAGGGCTGGGAGGCCCCCGTGAACCTTTACGTCCGTGTCCGCCAGGCGGGTCTTCAGGTCCTTCGCCGCCGCCTCGTCCGTCATGATGACCAGGCGGGGGCGGAACCGCCGGGCCTGTTCCTCCGCCAGGTCCACGCTGTTATGGGCCGTGATGGCCGCTACCGTCAGGCCCAGCTGCTCCGCTACCTCCAGGGTCTGCCGGCCGATGGAGCCGGTGGAGCCTAATATCGAAATCGTCTTTGTCATCGTCTCATCTCTATTCTATGGCAGTAAGCTGAAAATAATCTCTATGACCGGGGCCACGAAGAGCACGCTGTCAAACCGGTCCAGCACGCCGCCGTGGGCCAGGAAAATATGGCCGTAGTCTTTGATGCCGAATTCCCGCTTGATGAGGGAAAAGCTCAGGTCCCCGATCTGGGCCACAACGCCGCAGAACAGGGCCATGGCCGCCATGGGGCCGTAGCCAATGGCGGACCCGCCGAAGAAGCGGTCCATCACCCAGACGAACAGCAATCCGCAGAGGACGTTCCCGGCCAGGCCCCCGATGGAGCCCTCGATGGTCTTTTTCGGGCTGACCTTGGGGGCCAGCTTGTGCTTCCCCAGGGTGAGCCCGGCGAAGAAGGCGAAGGTGTCGCAGGCGAAGCTGAGGATAAAGGGCAGGAGAAGATAGGCCCGGTGGACGCCGGAGGCTTCCAGGCGGAGGAAGGAGGCGAAGGACCAGCCGATGGCGATGCTCCCGAAGAGGCCCGCCATGATCTGGTTGAATTTCACCTCGCCGCCCTTGAAAATGGCGTAACCGAAAAACACCAGGACTTCCAGCAAAAACAGCAGGGCAATGTGGTCCATGCGCTTCCAGCACCACTCCACCGTAAAGACTGCGGCAACCACGCTTATGGCCACCAGCTCGCCCTGCCTCACGCCGCTGACACACCGCTGCAATTCCATGGCCCCGATGCCCGCCAGGATATGCAGCGCAAACAGCATCACCAGCGGCGGCGCGGCCAGCACCACGTACAGCAGCGCCGGGATGCCGATTGCCGCTACCAGGATTCTTGATTTCATCATCAACCCTCCAACCCCAATTTGGAGAGTGAAGAGTGGAGAGTTAAGAGTGAAGATGTCCTGATGGGAGCCGTATCCTTTTTATCTTCACTCTTCACTCTTCTCTCCTCACTCTAATTTCACGCCTCCGTAGCGCCGGTCTCTGGTATGGTAGGCCGCGATGGCTTTGTCCAGCTCCGCTTCGTCGAAATCCGGCCAGAGGGTGTCCGTATAATACAGCTCCGCGTAGGCGCTCTGCCACAGCAGGAAGTTGCTCAGGCGCTGCTCCCCGCTGGGGCGGATGACCAGGTCCGGGTCC
>CAQVQZ010000165.1:3425-4786 GCA_948902155.1 uncultured Oscillibacter sp. | reverse complement strand
GGTGGACACGTCGATACCGGCTTTGGCCTGCCGGCCATGCTGCTCGTATGAGACCCGGCCTTTGGCGTCCACGGAGAAGGCGTCCTTATTGTAGGGATTGAGGGGCATTCCCTCCAGCGGCTCCAACACCATGTCGCCGAAACGGAAGGTGACCGGCTCCTGGATTTCAGGGGGCGCCTCCGGCTCCTCGTCCTTCCGCAGGACCAGAAGCAGCGCCGCTGCGGCGGCGATCAGCGCAATGGCGGAGATTACCAGGGACAAAACGCTCAGGTCCATCGAATGAGACCGCCGCCTGGAGTGGGGGGACGGCGGCCGCTGAGAGTCAGGCGGCCGCGTCTCTCTGGGCGGGCGGCCAGCCGTTTCCTGTTCCTTCAGGTCCAATCCGGACAGACCGTCTCTCATAGTGGTTTCCTCCACAATTCGACAATTTTCTCTATTATATCACAAATTCTGCGCGTTTCAAGCCTGCTTTATCCACAGTTTCCGGTTTTTTGCCGCCGGGGTTCCACGTGCTTTGGCGAGGTGCGCGGCTTTAAAGCAAGCTGAGCTGATCGCTCTCGTGTCCGCGGCGGGAGGCCGCGACAATGCGGCTCATGGAATACAGCAGCCCCCGGCGGGCGCATTCCTCTTGGAACACCTCCCACAGCGCCCGGGCTTTGGGGCTGACGCATTGATAGCGCGTGCCGTACCGGCGCTGGTAGCGCTCCGTCAGGCCCTGACCGGGAAAGCGCGTGTCCAGCTGACGGTAGAAATACTCCCGCTGTCCCGGGCGGCAGGTCATTCCCATAGCGGGATAGATGAACCGCGCTCCGGCGTCTGCGGCCCGCTCCACAATGGCGCGGATGTTGTCCGCATGGTCCTCCAGAAACGGAAGGACCGGCATCATCAATATGCCCGTGAACAATCCGGCGGCGCTCAGCCGTTCCACCGCCGCCAGCCGGCGGGAGGGGGAGGGGGCACGGGGCTCCACCTTGGCGGCAAGCCCGTCGTCGCAGGTGGTGATGGTGACTTTGCAGATGGCCGGCATGGTCCGGTTGATGGAGGTGAGTACATCCACGTCCCGGAGGATAAGATCGCTCTTAGTGGCGATGGCCGTTCCAAAGCCGTAGGCCTCCAGCAAGGTCAGCGCGTGCCGGGTGAGCAGCAGCGTCTCTTCAAAGGGATTGTACGGGTCGCTCATGGACCCGGTGCCCACCACGCCCGGTTTGACCTTGCGTTCCAGATCGTCCCGGATGATGCGCAGGGCGTCCGCTTTTGCCTTTACCTGGTCAAACTGCGGCGTGTGGTAGCAGTCGCTGCGGCTGTCGCAGTAGATACAGCCGTGGGGACAGCCCCGGTAAATATTCATGTTGTAATCCGTG
>CAQVQZ010000165.1:0-3395 GCA_948902155.1 uncultured Oscillibacter sp. | reverse complement strand
TTTGGCGGAAATGTATTCCATCTGTCTGCTCCCGGCGGTTCCCGGGCGGGGAACCGATGATTCTTACAGGTCATTGTACGAAGTTGGCCGGACAAAGTCAACCCGGTTTGTCAAAAAGGGAGGAAACTCTTCGGAAGAGAAGGTCCCCGTTATGGGCCTGCGGCCCCGAGGCGGATGAAAGGGGATTCCGGCCTTTTCCAAATGCTATTGTTTTGCCGGGGGTCTTGTGATATGCTGTGTAAGAGGAATGCGATGCCCAAGTCCAAAGAAGGAGAGACGCATATGAAAGAATTGACCCCCCAGCTGCTTCATTCCCTCAAGCATTATTCCAGGAAGGACTTCCTCCAGGATCTGACCGCCGGCGTCATTGTGGCCATTATCGCCCTGCCGCTGTCCATCGCGCTGGCACTGGCCTCCGGCGTGTCCCCGGAGCAGGGGCTGTATACCGCGATTGTGGCGGGATTTCTGATCTCCGCCCTGGGCGGGAGCAAGGTCCAGATTGCCGGTCCCACCGCTGCCTTTGCCACGATCGTGGCGGGCATTGTGGCCCGGAGCGGCATGGAGGGTCTGGCCACCGCCACCATTCTGGCGGGCGTCATGCTGATTCTGATGGGCGTTCTGCGGATGGGCAGCATGATCAAATTTATTCCCTATACCATCACCACCGGCTTCACGGCGGGCATTGCCGTCACCATTCTCATTGGCCAGCTGAAAGATTTCTTTGGCCTGACCTTTGAAAACGCCCCGGTGGAGACCATGGAGAAACTGGAGGAGGCCCTTCGCCGCTTCTCCACGGTAAATGGAGCCGCCGTGGGCGTGGGCTGTCTGGCCCTGGCGGTGCTGATTTTTTGGCCCAGGCTGTTCCAGAAGATTCCCGCCTCGCTCATCGCCGTGGTGGTGACGGCGGCGGCGGTAAAGCTGCTGGCCCTGCCGGTGAACACCATCGGGGACCTCTATACCATCTCCAGCGCCCTGCCGAAGCTCACCCTGCCCGCCCTGTCCTATGACACGGTGGCGGCGGTGCTGCCCGACGCCTTCACCATCGCCGTGCTGGCGGCCATCGAGTCCCTGCTGTCCGCCGTGGTGGCCGACGAGATGATCGGCGCCCGGCACAACTCCAATATGGAGCTGGTGGCCCAGGGCGTGGGCAACGCCGCCTCCGCCCTCTTCGGGGGCATTCCCGCCACAGGGGCCATTGCCCGCACGGCGGCGAACATCAAAAACGGCGGCCGCTCTCCCGTGGCCGGCATGGTCCACGCTGTGGTCCTGCTGCTGGTGCTGGTGCTGCTGATGCCCTATGCCGCCCTGATTCCCATGCCCTGCATCGCCGCCATTTTGTTCCAGGTGGCCTATAACATGAGCGGCTGGCGGACAGTGGTAAAGGTGGTACGGCACTCCCCCAAGAGCGACGCGGCCGTTCTGGCGGTAACCTTCCTCCTGACGGTGATTTTCGACCTGGTGGTCGCCATCGTGGTGGGGCTGTCCCTGGCCTGCCTGCTGTTCATGAAGCGCATGGCGGACGTGGCCGTGGTAAAGGAGTGGGAGTACATCGAGGACACCGGGGACGACCAGGGACGCCTGAAGCCCGTGCCCGCCCATGTGATGGTTTACGAAATCAGCGGTCCCATGTTCTTCGGCGCGGCGGACAAGATTCCCCACATGGAGCGGAACACCGGACGGCATGTGCTGATCCTGCGGATGCGCTCCGTGCCCGCCATGGACATCACCGCCCTCAACAGCCTCCAGCGGCTTTGGGAGGAGTGCCGGGACAAGGACATCCAGGTGATTTTTTCCCACGTGAACCAGCAGCCCATGTCCGTGTTTCAAAAGTCCGGCCTTTACGGGCAGGTGGGAGAGGCAAACTTTGCCCCCAACATCGACGCGGCCCTGGCCCGGGCGGCGGAGCTGGAGGCCGGATGCCGCCGGTGAGCGGAGGGGCCTGCGGGAACCGCTCCTCCCGAAAACTCCCGGCAGGCGGCCTTCCCCCACGGCCTCCGGCAAGCGGACCCTTCCCCCGCAGTCCTGACGGACTGCGGGGGAAGCCGGCGCAGCACGGGAAAAGATCCGCACGTTGCGCGGAGGCTGCGAATGCGGATCCTCACTTCCGCTTCACAGGGTAGCAGACCTCGGTGACAAACTCATCGGGGTTTCGAGTCTCGTGGGGGCTGACGTGGTAGATGTCGAAGAACGTACCATCAAAAGCCCAGCCATTGTCCTCTACCCATGCGGCCACGGCCTCGTTTACTGCGCCGAACTGATCGTAGCTCCCCCGGAAGGTGGCGGAGGCCACCTGCACCGCCGGGACGGTCTTGAATTTTACGTGCTCCGTGTCGGGATAGGTCCCCATCACGCACTTCTGGATCTCCACATCCACATCCTGTTCTTTGAACTCGCCGTCATGGAAAATCGCCATGCAGAGAGCCGGCTCCCCGTCCCGGATGTTCATCCGGGCGGTTTCCTGGCAGTAGATATGCCACAGGTCCCCTTCCCTGTCGTAGGAGGGAAGAATCTGCCGCACGCTGGCCACCTGCCGCTCCGGCAGGGTCTTGATCGTTACGTCGTATTTCATTTGTGTCTCGTCCTTTCTTAGGCGTTCCAGGGCCGTCTCCAGCAGCCGCAGCCGTCTCTGCGCCTCCTCCATGGCCTCCTTCGCCTCCGCCTGCCGGAGCAGCAGGCAGCGCTCCAGGGCCCCGGGGTCGTCGTAGCAGCCCAGCACCTCCCGAACGGCGGCCAGAGGGAAGCCCATATCCCGAAGGGCCCGGATGCGGTTGGCGGTGGGAAGCTGGCGCTCGTTGTAATAGCGGTAGCCGGTAAAGGGGTCAATGAATGCCGGGGCCAGAAGCCCGGCCTCGTCGTAGCGGCGCAGAGAGCGGACGCTGACTCTGGAGAGTCTGGAAAATTCGCCGATCTTCAGCATGATGGTACCTCCACAACGTTGTGAATCTTGAGCTCAGGGACAGGATACGCCCTCTCCCGGGGGGAGAGTCAAGGGGGAATTTCAAAAACTTTTTCTCGTTGGCGAAGCCCGCCGGACCCTGTAGAAAAATTTGAAGAAAAATCAAGGAAAGGCTTGACAAAACCAGGGGATATCTGCTATAGTATCATTTGTCCGTTACGGGCAGCAGACATGGCGGCATAGCTCAGTTGGCTAGAGCATGCGGTTCATACCCGCAGTGTCCCCGGTTCAAATCCAGGTGCCGCTACCAGGTTTCCATGAAGCGCCGTAAGGCGCTTCATGGAATCCCACATCTCCCCGTCCCCTGTTTTCCGTCTTTCGTAAGCTTCTCAAAACACGCAAATTTTTGAAGAAGAGATGGAGCCAAGAAACGGAACGGACTCACCCCGACGACGGCCCGTTGGTCAAGTGGTTAAGACACGGCCCTTTCACGGCTGTA
>CAQVQZ010000164.1 GCA_948902155.1 uncultured Oscillibacter sp. | reverse complement strand
GGTACTCCCGGACGGCGAAGCTCAGCTCCGGCGTGGGGCGGAGGGACTCGAAGATCCGCACGTGGATGCCGTTGGCGGCGCAGACCTCTGCCGCGGCCCGGGCGAACTCCATGGAGTGGTTCCGGCAGTCCATGCAGATGGCCACGCCCCGCTTCTTCCCCTCTTCGCCCTCGGCGCAGATCACATCGGCAAAGCCCTGGGTGGCCCAGCGGATCACGTGGATGTTCATGTTGTGCAGTCCCGTGTACATGGTGCCCCGGAGGCCGGCGGTGCCGAATTCCAGGGGGCCGTAGAACCGGGATTCAATTTCCTTGGGGTCGTTCTTGATGGCCTCCAGCTCGGCGTGTTCCGCCGCGCTCAGGGCGGGGCTGGCGAGCCACTTTTCATATTCCTTCATGAAGTCCATAGCGATGCTCCTCCTTTTATGAACGCTGTCCCCTGTCTTTTTATATATTCTGACAACGTTCGATTCCTGACCGTCGGCAAAATTATCCATGCCGCACAAAAATAATTATAAGTGCATCCGGCGAATATGTCAAGAATTGCTTCTTCCCTCCGCCCCTCCCTGTTTAAAAAGAGGACTTTATTATTAGAATAGGTATTGCCAATATATGCTTTCTCTGTTATAATAAAAAAATGTTTTCCACCCTGCCGGAAAACCCGAAAAAGAGAGGTGTTTCCTGTTTGAATTCCATCACCGACATTTGGGAAAACGTCCTCCGCCAGCTCCGGGGGACGCTCTCCGAAACCACGATCGACACGTGGTTTGACGAACTCACCATTGTGGACATCCAGAGCGGCGTGTGTTACCTCCACTGTCCCAGCGATTTTAAAAGGGGCTATCTCCAATCCCTGTTTCTCAATAACATCAAGGCCGCTCTTCACGACCTTTTTTCCATGGATTTCGAGGTCAAGATTCTGGACGACGCCGAGCTGCTGGAGCTTCAGGGCGGCGCTGCGCCGAAAAAGCAGCCCGCCCGCTTCACCTACGCGGAGTTCACCTTCGAGACTTTCGTGGTGGGCCCCTCCAACAAGCTGGCCCACGCCGCATCCACCTCCGTGGCGGAGCATCCCGCCCAGAACTACAACCCTCTTCTCATCTACGGGGAATCCGGCCTGGGCAAGACCCATCTTCTCTATGCCATCGCCAACTTCATCCACCGGAACGATCCCTCGGCCAAAATTGTCTACATCAAGGGCGATGAATTTATCAACGAGTTCATCGAACTGGTCCGCTCCGGCCGGGGCAGCGAATTCCGGGCCAAGTACCGGGAGGCCGACCTTCTTCTGGTGGACGACGTGCAGTTTGTGGCCGGCAAGGAACAGGTCCAGAACGAGTTTTTCCACACCTTCAACACCCTCTATGAGTCCGGGCGGCAGATTGTCCTGACCTCCGACCGCCCCCCCTCCGAGATGACGCTGCTGGACGACCGGCTCCGTACCCGCTTCGAGTGGGGCCTCCTGGCGGACATCTCCCGGCCGGACCTTGAAACCCGCCTCGCCATCGTGAAAAACAAGGCCGCCCTTCTGGGCATGCAGCTGCCGGACAAAATCGCGGTTATGATCGCCCAAAACGTCACCACCAACGTCCGCCAGCTGGAGGGCACCGTTAACAAGGTTCTGGCCTATAAGGAGCTCCTGGACAAGGAGACCGACGAGGACACCGTCTCACGGGCCATGCAGGATATCCTGAAGGGCAGCAACGAGTACATTCCCACCCCCGAGGCGATCCTCTCCTACGTCAGCCGGTACTACCAGCTGGAGGAATCCGTGGTCAAGGGCCCCCAGCGGGCCCGGGAGGCCGTCACCGCCCGGCAGATCGCCATGTACCTCATCCGCACCATGACGAACCTCTCCCAGGACAACATCGGAAAGCTCTTCAACCGGGATCACTCCACCGTCATCCACTCCATCGCCCAGGTGGAACAGAAGATGAAAAAGGACCCCGCCTTCTCCGAGAAGGTCAAAGAGCTCAAAACCAACATCTCCTCCCGTCACTGACGGGCGGCTCCCCCGGTTTTTCCACAGTTTCCCGTGGAAAAGGAAACCGTTTCGGTGCATAACTCCCTTCCCGGCGGAAGGCGTGGACAACCCCCTCCTTTTTCAACACCCCCCTGTGGAAGCGCAAAGCCTTCCCGTTCCACGCCTTTCCCCCCTTTTCCACAAAACTTCCTTTCTACCGCTTCTATTACTAAACCATTTCTCTTTCTTTTGATAAAAAGCCGGTTTTCCCGCCCCGCAGACAGGAGGCCCCCGGCTTCCGGTAAAACCCGGTTCCATTTCCGCGCCGGAGGGCGCAGGGAGGTTTATTATGAAATTCACATGTGAAAAAGCGCTGCTTCAAAACGCCATCTCCGTCACCAGCCGCGCCGTGGCGCAGAAGAGCTCCATCCCCGCCCTGGAGGGGCTGCTCCTCTGCGCCGGGGAGGGGGGGCTCACCGTCTCCGGATACAACATGCAGACGGGCATCCGGGCCGCGGTTTCCGCCGGGGTGGAGGAACCGGGGACCATCGTCCTGAACGCCCGGCTCTTCGGGGACATCATCCGCCGGATGCCGGACGACGCCGTAGTCTTCACCGTCAACGACAAGTTCCAGGTCCGCCTGCGCTGCGGGGACGCGGATTTCGAGATCCCCGGCCTCTCCGCCGCGGACTATCCGGATCTTCCCGAGGTGGAGGACGAGTACGCCGTTTCCATCCAGCAAAAGGTCCTCCGCTCCATGATCGAGGAGGTGGCCTTCGCCGTCTCCACCAACGAGAGCCGCCCGGTGCACACCGGCGCCCTCTTTGAGATCGGCGAGGGGGGGCTGACCATGGCCGCCGTGGACGGCTTCCGCCTGGCGGTGCGGAAGGAGCCGCTGGAAAAGCTGGAGGGGGGGGCCTTCTCCTTCGTGGCCCCCGGCGCGGCGCTGAACGAGGTGAAGGGCATCTGCTCCGACGTGGAGGAGCTGGCGGAAATCACCCTGGGCCGGAGGCACATCCTCTTTTCCGTGGGCAGCGTGGAGCTGATCTGCCGCCGCCTGGAGGGGGAGTTCCTGGATTACCGGAACGCCATTCCGAAGAAAAATCCGATTGCCGTCACCGCGGACACCAAGGCCCTGATCGGCAGCATCGACCGGGTCAGCGTGGTGATCTCGGACAAGCTGAAAAGCCCGGTCCGCTGCCGGTTTGAGGAGGGGCGGGTCCTCCTCTCCGCCAAGACGGGAAACGGCGAGGCAAAGGACGTCTGCCGCCTGGAGGGGGACGGCAGGGGGCTGGAGATCGGCTTCAACAACCGCTATCTGATGGAGGCCCTGCGCTACGCCCCGGCGGACACGGTGCGGATTGAACTGAATACCGGGGTTTCCCCGGCCATCATCGTCCCTACCGACGGGAAGGACAACTTCCTCTATATGGTCCTTCCCGTGCGGCTGAAAAACGTGGACTGAGGCGGGGTCTGCCATGAGAAGAGAAGTTGTGATTACCACGGAGTTCATCAGGCTCCAGGATCTTTTGAAGTTCGCCGGGCTGGTGGAAACCGGGGGAGAGGCCAAGGAGCGCATCCAGGCCGGGGAGGCGCTGGTCAACGGGGAGCCCTGCCTCCAGCGGGGGAAGAAGCTGCGCCCCGGGGACAAGACGCTCTTCGCCGGGGAGGAGCTGACGCTCAAATATGCAGATTGACCGCCTGGAGCTGGAGGGCTTCCGGAACTACGGCCGGGAGTCCGCCGGCTTCGACCCCCGGTGCAACGTGATCTGCGGGGAAAACGCCCAGGGGAAGACCAACCTGCTGGAGGCCCTGGTCTACCTCTCCCGGGGCCGTTCCCCCCGGGCCCGGACGGACCGGGAGCTCATCGGCTTTCAGGAGGAGGCCGCCCGGCTGACGGTGTTGGCGTCCTCCAGGGGGCGGAGCTTCCAGGTCCGGGCGGACCTGCACCGGGGAAGGCGGCGGCGGATCACCGTGAACCAGGTCCCCATACAGACGAACGCGGACCTTGGGCGGGTGTATCACACGGTGTTCTTCCAGCCGGAGGACCTCTATCTCATCCGGGAGGGAGCCGCCGCCCGGCGGCGTTTTATGGACGCCGCCCTCTGCCAGCTCCGGCCCCGGTACGCCGCCGCCCTGGCGGGCTATGAGCGGGCCAGGGAGCAGAAGACCCGCATCCTCCGGGACTTCGCCCAGCGGCCGGATCTGCTGTCCGCCCTCCCGGAGTTCAGCGGGCAGATGGTGCGCCTGGGGGCCGTGCTGATTCACTACCGCCATCAATTCTGCCTCCGCCTGGGGGAGTACGCCGCCGTCCACCACCGGGAGTGCTCCGGCGGGCGGGAAGCGCTGTCCCTTTCGTATCAGACGGTTTCCTCCGTGGAGGACGCCGGCGCGGACCCCGCCGTGCTGGAGGACTGGCTCCGGCGGCACATGGAGAGCCGCCGGGAGGCGGAGCTTGCCTCCCGCCTGTGTCTCTCCGGCCCCCATAAGGACGATATCCTCGTCAGGATCGACGGGCAGGAGGCCCGGACCTATTCCTCCCAGGGCCAGACCCGGACGGCGGCCCTGGCGCTGAAGCTGGCGGAGCGGGAGATCTATAAGAACGCGGCGGGGGAGTACCCGGTCCTCCTGCTGGACGACGTTCTCAGCGAGCTGGACCCCCGGCGGCAGGAGTTTGTCCTGAACCGCATCGCGGGGGGGCAGGTGTTCATCACCTGCTGTGAGGAGGATCGGCTGCCCAGCCTTCTGGGGGGCCGGGTGTTTCATGTAGAAAATGGGACTGTCCGGTGATGAACACGCGACTGAGCGAAGGCGAGGGAGCCGCGCGGAAGCGCGTATAAAATCGCCGC
>CAQVQZ010000163.1 GCA_948902155.1 uncultured Oscillibacter sp. | reverse complement strand
TATCACCCCACAACATTTTACCACATATGCTTTTATTTTGGGATAGGCTCTAAGTAACGGAGCCTCTGCATATAGGGGCAGCAAAAAAGCCTCCTTTTGAAAGGAGGTGGCACGGCGAAGCCGTGACGGAGGATTGTTGTAGCGGGTTCCTTCTGCCTCCTGTTCCATAATAGAAGCGAGTCCGCAAGGATTTCCTTCTACAACACGTCTCATACTTTAAGAAAAGCCCGCAGGGACTCCTTTCTATTACACAATTGGCAATCGAAGGAAGTCCCTGCGGACAATCCCCACCGCCCTTCGGGCGGAGCCCCTTTCCAAAGGGGCCTCTTTTCTACCCTCACCCATCCATCCGGATGGCATTCACCGGGCACCCGTTGGCGGCGTCCCGGACCCGGGGATTCCTCCCCTCCGGCTGGGCAAGAACAGTGGAGGCACTCCCAACGACGCGGAAGACCTCCGGAGCAGCATAGGCGCACATGCCGCAGGCAATGCAGCGGGCGGCGTCCACGGTAACGGTCATGACTGGACCCTCCTTTATCGGCTTTTCTCTATCATACGGCAAGGCGGCAGGTTTGTCCAGCCTGGAAAAGCATGGAGTCCCTGTCGAATATTGTTCACGAAATAGCATTTACTTTCCTCCCAATTTGTGCTATTCTGGAACCTGTTCAACCAGGCTTGTACAAAATGGAGGACCCCTATGAAACGAATTTTTCCCAGAGCGCTTTCCCTGCTCCTGACGCTGTCCCTGCTGGCCGCCCTGGCGGTGCCGGCCCTGGCCTCCGAGTCCATGGGCGACGACTTAACCGCCACGGACACCCTGCTGAACCAGCAGACCCAGCTGTCCACCAACGTCTTTTGGAGCACCGTCAGCTCCGACTACCGGACGGAAAACCTGATTACATATACGCCCAACGCCGCCGTGACCCCCATCGTCACCTACGGCGGCGCGCTGACCGACCGGAGCACCGTCTCCAACACCGCCAAGGCCCTGGAGGAACAGGGCTACCGGGTGGTGGCCGGAATCAACGGCGATTTCTATAACGTCAACAACGGCCTGCCCATCGGCATCGTCGTCACCCAGGGCCAGCTCCGCTCCAGCGACGCGGGCTATTACGCCATCGGCTTCCGGGCCGGCGGCGCCGCCATCCTGGGCAAGCCCGGCGTCACCGCCAATGCCAGCTACACCGTCCAGGACGGCACCGGCGAACCCCTCTACGACGAGGCGGGGAACCCCCGCTACGACGAGCTGGGGACGCCCCTGACCAACGGCACGGGGCAGTTCGTGGAGAAGACCCTCCGCCTCGCCGCCGTCAACAAGGCCCGGACCGAAACGGGCGTGTTCCTCTACACCTACGATTTCAACGCCGCCCGCACCACCGGCAGTACCCAGCCCGGCGTGGACGTAATCTGCACCATCCAGGAGGGGACCCTGTCCATCGGCGGCTATGCGGCCCTGCTGGTAAACCAGGTGGTGGAGGCGGAGACCTCCCCGGTCCTGGAGCCGAACCAGGTCGTTCTCACCGCCAACGCCAAGGCCGGGGACGAGACCCTGAACGCCCTCCGGGCCATCCCGGCGGGAACCATGCTGACCGTCTCTCTCACCGCCGCGGACCCGGCGTGGAACGACGTGGAGTATGCCCTGGGGAGCCTCTACGCCCTGGTGGAAAACGGCGTCGCAGTCGGGGGACTCCCCAACGGCGCGGCTCCCCGCACCGCCGTGGGCCAGCGCTATGACGGGTCCCTGATTTTCTACACCATCGACGGTCGGAGGTCGGGCCACTCCATCGGCGCGACCATGGACCAGGTGGCCCGGCGGCTCATTGAGCTGGGCTGCTCCACCGCCCTCTGCCTGGACGGCGGCGGGTCCACCACCCTGGCGGTCACCAAGCCCACGGAGTACGCCGCCCAGCGCATCAACCGGCCCTCCGACGGCTCCGAGCGGGCGGTGAGCAACCAGGTCTTTCTGGTGGCCTCCAACCAGCCCAGCGGCCAGCTGAGCCATTTCTACGTCAGCGCCGGCAACGCCTATGTTCTGGCGGGCAGCAGCGCGGTGATCTCCGCCGCCGCCGTGGACACCAACTTTATCCCCATGAACGAGCCCTATGAGCTGTCCGCCAGTGCCGGGACCCTGTTGGACAACGTGCTGACCACCCCCCTGGAAGGCGGGGATATCACCGTCACCGCCCAGGGCCGGGGCGGGCAGGGGTCCACCGTGGTCCACGCCGTTACGAACCCCGACGGCGTGGCCATCCGGGACGCCCAAAACACCATCATCACCACCCTGAACGCCGCCCCCGGAAACTCCATTCAGCTCCAGGGCTCCGCCGCCTACCACCACCTGCCCCTGAAGGCGGACCCGGCGGCCTTCACCTGGTTCCTGGAGGGGGACATCGGGACCATCGACGAAACGGGCCTCTTCACCGCCTCCGCCCTGGGGACGGGGCGTATCACCGTCTCCGCCGGAAGCCAGAGCGCAACCATCGACGTGACCGTCTCCACCCAGCACCTGGAGACCCTGGAGGACTTCGAGGGCGAGACCACCATCTTCCGGGGCTCCGGCGAGGGCGCTTCCTTCAGCCTGAACCGAAACGGGAACTATGTCCGCTTCGGCAAAGCCTCAGGCAGGCTGGACTATGACCTCACCGGAGAGACCGGCATTGCCCGCTGGAACGCCACGTCCCAGCCCGCCGTGCTGAACGCGCCCTATACGGGGCTGAACCTCTGGGTGGACAGCAACGGCTCCAACAACACCCTGTCCCTCCTCTACAGCATCGGCGAGGAAGAAATCCAGACCCTGCCCCTGACCACCCTGGACGTGTCCGGCTGGAAGCAGGTGTCCGTCAACGATCTGCCCGCGGGCATGACCATCCGGGGTCTGGAGGTCGGCGGCACGGGGAAGGGCACGATCTACCTGGACCAGGTGGTCGGCGCCTTCGAGGGCATCGTGGACAACGAGGCCCCGGCCATCACGGCGGAGCTGGACCTGGAGGAGTGGGCCGTCACCGGCTCCATCACCGACGCCGTGGACGGCATCCTCCCGGCGGAGGACGTGCGCATTACCTATGAAGGGATTGACCAGACCGTGGGCTACGACCCCGCTACGGGCCGCTTCACCGTCGTCCTGGCCGGCCCTGGGGAGACCCAGGAGCTGAGCCGGGTCACCGTCACCGCCCGGGACCGCTCCGGCAACATCGGGCGGACCTCCGTGGAACTCCCGGCCCAGGGTGTGGAGCACAAATTCACCGACACGGCGGAGTACTGGGGTGCGGACTACTGCGACTTCCTGTATAACCACGGCATTTCCGGCGGCTATGACGACGGCACCTTCCGCCCCGACAGCCTGCTGACCCGGCTGGACTTCGCCGCCATGCTCTACAACGCGCTGAAGCTGGACCCGGCGAAGTACGCGGAAGTGGCCCTGCCCTTCGCGGACCTGGGGAAAATCCCAGAGTACGCCCTGCCCGCCGCACGGGCGCTGTACGCCGAGGGCGTGGTCACCGGCTCCGCCGGGAAGGACGGGAAGCTGTACTTCAACCCCGGCGGAAACCTGACCCGCGCCCAGGCGGCGGCGATGATCGGCCGGAGCCAGGAGAAGGGCTATGTCCTGGCGGACCTGAGCTTCTCCGACGCCGCTTCCATCCCGGATTACGCGGCCTATTACATCCGCACCATGGTGTCCCAGGGCATCCTCAGCGGCTACGCCGACGGCGCCTTCCGCCCCGGCGCGAACATCACCCGGGGCCAGATGGCGAAAATCCTCTACACCATGCTGTAAGGGCTCCTCAACAGTAACAAAGCAAGGCCCGGCGCTCTCGCGCCGGGCCTTGCTTTTTGTCAAATTCTGTGGTAATCTGAATGCAAGGATGTTGCAGCAACTTGGTGGGCGGCTGGCCGATTCCTCCGAAAGGAGGTGAGGCTGATGCGTATTACATTGCACATCGGTGCCTTTACGGTAACGATCATTGTGAAACGCAGAAACCGCCACCCTGCACGGTGACGGTTTCTATCCTAGAAACTTAAACTGACAGGGCCAGCCGCTTTGCTGCGGCATCCTTGTTTCTTCATTATAACAAGCCCCCGCCAACCTGTCAAGTCAGATTTCCCTCCTGCCCTCCAGGGCGCGGGTCAGGGTGGCCTCGTCGGCATACTCCAGGTGCCCGCCCACCGGGATGCCGTAGGCCAGCCGGGTCACCCGCACGCCGAAGGGCTTCAAGAGCCGGGCGATATACATCGCCGTAGCCTCCCCCTCCGTGTCGGGGTTGGTGGCCATAATGACCTCCTGCACGTCCCCCTTGGCCACCCGCTCCAGCAGGGCCTTGATGGACAGGTCGTCCGGCCCCACGTGGTTCATGGGGGAGATGACGCCGTGGAGGACGTGGTAATGCCCGTTGTACTCCCGGCTGCGCTCGATGGCGGCCACGTCCCTGGGGTCGGCCACCACGCAGACGAGGCTGCCGTCCCGCTTCGGCGAGGAACAGATGGGGCAGAGCCCCCCGCTGGTGAAATTCTGGCAGATGGGGCAGCAGGTGATGTTCCGTTTAGCGTCGACGATGGCGTTGGCGAACTCCCTGGCCTCCTCCTCCGGAAGGCCGAGGACGAAGAAAGCCAAACGCTGGGCGGACTTGCCGCCGATGCCCGGCAGACGGGCGAACTGCTCCACCAGCTTCTCCAGGGGAGCGGGGAAGTATTCCATAGGGGGGCTCCTTCTCTCCCCCGAACGGGGGAGGCGGTTTTGTGCCCCCTGCCAGGGGGCGGGGGGGATTTCAGCCATGAAGATGGCTGGTGCATTGCACCCCCCATTTTCTCTTTTTCTGTCCGCAGAAAAAGAGAAAA
>CAQVQZ010000162.1 GCA_948902155.1 uncultured Oscillibacter sp. | reverse complement strand
GGACCAGGACAGCCGCCATTGGCCGTCCTGGCGGATCAGCTCCATGGTCAGATAGCTATAACTCTCCCCCTCCTCCAGATTCAAGCGGTGCTTCACGGAGACGATTGCGGAGGACGGCTCCTGGTCGTCGTCCGGGGTATAGTCCACGGAGGCCACAGTGAGATATTCCCAGACGTCTTCACCGTAGGCGTCTGCGTCCGCGTCCGCCGCCAGCAGGTCGGAAACGCCGGAGAGATCGTTGGACAGCAGAGCCGGAAACAGGCGGTCCGCCGCCTCGTAGAGGGAGCGCATCCACTCGGGGACGACCTTATTTCGGGAGACCACCCGGAAGCTGGAAACCATATCCCGGAAGCCCATGCCCATGCCCTCCTCCGCCTCCAGGAAGTAGCGGGCGGTGAGAACGAAGGTTCCCCCCTGTCCGTCGCCCACGAACCAGAGCTCCGCCTGTTCAGAATCCCAGTCCGTACCCTCACCGGCGCGAAGATAGAGACTGCCCGGCAGAGCGGCCGCCGGTTCCTCTGACGTTATGTCCGAATATTGCTCCGTAAGGGCCTTTTCCGCCGCCGCCTTGGCATCGGCGCGCGAAGTCCCGGAAAGATGGAGGATATCCAGGCCACATTTCGGAAAATCATCCGGCAAAGAGCTTTTACTTCTAATGCTGTAAAGTCCATCTTCTTCACGGATAGAAAACAGCTCCTCATTGACATAAATGAGAAAGTCCACTGCCTCCTCCTGGGACTGCGGGGCATAACTCAGCAGCCTCAGGCCCCCAATTTCACTGCCCCGCTCCGGAAGGACAAGCCGGGCGCCGTCGGGGTCCGGCTTCTGGCTCTCAATGGGCGGAGGCGGGTCCTGAAGCTCCGGCGTTACGCCGGAATCAACTGGCGGCATTGTCCGCGATGAGAGGACATGTCCCGCTGTCAGCACCAGCGCCAGGCAGGCTGCAGCGGCGAGGCAGTACCCAGGCCGGCGGCTCCGCCTCTTTCTCTCACTGCGGGACACCAGTTCCGGGGCCGCCCCGCCAATGGCAAGAAACAGCCGTTCCTGATCGTTCATAGCAAGCCCTCCCTCTCCAGATGCCGCCGCAGCTTCTCCCGGCTGCGGAACAGGCTGGTCCGCACGGTGGCCTCCCGCATTCCATAGCGCCCGGCGATGTCCGCCATGGGCTCTGAAAACCAGTAGCGCCGCAGGAACACATTGCATTCCCGCTCCGGCAGGGCGTGGAGGAAGCGGTTTACCACCGTCTCCAGCTCCGCCGCCTCCACGGCTTGCAGCGTATTGGAAGACGAGGCGCATTCCGCCAGCTCCTCCAGAACCAGGGGCAGCTCTCCCCCGCCCCGCTTCTCCGCCCTGTCTGCCCGCCAGCGGTTAAAGGCCAGGTTCCGTGTGATTTTTCCCAGGAACGGGGCCAGCAGACTGGGCCGCCCCTCCGGCATGGCGTTCCAGGCCCGGAGCCAGGTGTCGTTGACGCACTCCTCCGCGTCCCGCCGGTCCGGCAGGATGTTCCGGGCCACGGTGCGGCAGTAGCCGCCGTATTTTTCATTGGTCCGCCGGATTGCCTCCGGGTCCCGGGACCAGTACAGGTCTACGATGGCACGGTCTTCCATATCCTCTCTCCTCTCATGGTTGGTGAAGGGCCCCTTACTAAGTATAGACCGGAAAAAAGAGCGGCCGTTTCCGAAAATCCGATGTTTATAGAAAAGCCGCCCGCCTGCCGGCGGACGGCTTGGGCCTTGTTTGAAAAAAGGCAGAATGCCCAACAGAGAGAGATTTTTGTGCCAATCAAGGCAAATTTTCGCAGGCGGGCCGTCGGCCGGCAAGAAAATTTAACGCAGAGTGGCGGAAAAAGATCCGCTGATTGGGCGTTTTGACCTTTTTCAAACAAGGCCTGCAGTGGGCGGGTGCGCGCTTGAAACGCGGGGCAAGGCGCGCTCCGCAGCCCGTTCGTCAGCGGTTCTTCTGATAAATGGTCCAGAGTCCGTCCATCAGAAGGAACTTGTCGTAGATGATTTGATTTCGGCAGTAGCGCACAATGACCGGGGCGTTGCCTCCCGTGGCCACCACGCTGATCTCCCGGCCGGGGAATTCCTCCCGAATGCGGTCAATGATGCCGTCCAGCATCCCGGCGGTGCCGTAGACAATGCCGGAACGCATGCAGTCCTCGGTGTTCTTCCCAATGAGCGCCTTCGGGTGCTGGAGGGAGATGTCCGGCAGCTGGGCCGCCCGGCGGCTCAGGGCCTCCAGAGAGACGTTGACCCCCGGCAGCAGGAGCCCCCCCTCGTAGGTCCGTCCCTCGGAGATGACGCCGATGGTAGTGGCGGTGCCCATGTCGATGGTGATGATGGGAGGCGTGAATTTCTCCAGGGCCGCCACGGCGTCGGCCACGATGTCCGCCCCCACCTGGGTCTGCACCGTCAGGCGGATATTCAGCCCGGTCTTTACCCCCGGGCCCACCACCATGGGAGGCCTGCCCAGAAGGCGGGTCAGCGCTTTTTCCATCATGAAGTTCAGCGGCGGCACCACGCTGCAGAGAATGGCCCCGGTGACGTCCTTGTAGCTGAAGTGATAGAGGGCGAACAGGTTCATCAGGTCAATGCTGATTTGGTCCGCGGTCTTCCGGCTATCTGTGTCCAGAGAGGCCAGGAAGCGAAGGGTCTTGTCCTTGTCAAAAAGACCCACGGAGGTGTTGGAGTTGCCGACGTCTATGGCAAGCAGCATGGGGATCGCTCCTTTCCGTTCGGCTTGATGTTCGACTGATACAGCCGACGCAGTTTATAATAATGAAGCAAACGCCTCTTTTCAACCGGCGGGCCCGGGCCCGCCGAGGCGCAAAGCCCCTATGCGTCCACGAAGGGCCGCATATATGGCCCGCGGCGCCATGATGCAGCGCTGTGCCGACTACCATACTACCACGAGTTGGCCCTCCTTGCAAGAGCGGGTAAAAAAGGGCTTGCCCTGATACGTTTGTTCTGGTATAATCGAATCCATCCAAATGAGAGAGGAAGGTGCGGCCCATGACGTATCTGACAACGCTGGCCTCTCCCCTGGGGCCTCTGTCCCTGGCCTCCGACGGGGAGCGCATCCTTGGCTTGTGGCTGGAAGGCCAGAAGTATTTTGCCGCCGGACTGGAAGCGGAGACGGGGGAGCGGCCGGATTTGCCGGTCTTTCGCCAGGCGGCGGCGTGGCTGGACGCCTATTTTGAAAAGCGGGTCCTTCCTCCCCCGCCCCCTCTGGCCCCCAGGGGAAGCGAGTTCCGGCAAAGGGTGTGGACGCTGCTGCTGGAAATTCCCTTCGGGGAAACCACCACCTATGGAGCGCTGACAACGCGGCTGAAAGCCGCCGGAGTCCCCGCCTCCCCCCAGGCAGTGGGCGGCGCGGTGGGGCACAATCCCATTTCCATCCTCATTCCCTGCCACCGGGTGGTGGGAGCGAACGGCAGCTTGACGGGCTACGCGGGAGGCGTGGAGAAAAAGCGCTTCCTTTTGGAGCTGGAGGGCGCGGACCTCACGGGGCTGTACGTGCCGAAGAAGGGGACGGCGCTGTGAGGAAAGAGCAGATGGCGGACGGGACGGGCTTCCATGACCGGGCCTTGGAGCCCGAGGTTCCGGAGAAATTCCCCTGCCCCTGCTGCGGCTATAAAACCTTTCCCCTTCCCAGAGAGGAGGCTCCTGCCTATATCTGCCCGGTGTGCTTCTGGGAAAACGACGTGTTCGCCTCCGGCGGCGACCAGCCCAGCGATGAAAACCGGGGCATCACGCTGAACCAGGGCCGGGAGGCGTTCCGGCGGCTCGGAGCCGTCCGGAAGGATCTGGTGCAGTATGTGCGGAAGCCTCTGCCGGAGGAAATTCCGTAAGACACCTTATGCGTCTCCGGCTGGCAAAACGCGGGGCCGGCTCCCTGCGCCGGCTTTACGAACCGTCTAAATGTTTTGAAACGCGTTTGATTGAAGACGAGAGGAACCCCTTCGGGGTTCCTCTCGTAACGCTCTTCCTCCCCGGCTCCCGGCCCTTCCCCGCTTTTTTTGATAAGCTGAGAAGGCGGGCCAATGCCCGCCTTCTCTCACAGGATGATGCAGATCAGCCCCCCGCTGCCCTCGTTGATGATGCGGGTCAGAGTCTCCTGGAGTTTTTTCCGGGCGTCCTCCGGCATCCGTTTCAGCTTGCCCTGGAGGTCGTCGCTGACCAGCTCGTGGAAGCTCCGGCCGAAGATGTTGGACTGCCAGATCTTGCTGGTGTCCCCCTCGAACTCCTGGAGGAGGTAGTTCACCATGTCCTCCGACTGCTTCTCGTTCCCCACGATGGGCGAAACCGCCGTCTCGATGTCCGCCCGGATCATGTGGATGCTGGGGGCGCTGGCCTTCAGCTTCACGCCGTAGCGGCCTCCCTGCTTCATGATCTCCGGCTCCTCCAGCTTCAGCTCGTCGATGCTGGGCACCACGATGCCGTATCCGGTTTCCTTCACGTCCTTCAGCGCCCCGGAAACCTTGTCGTACTCCGCCTTCACCGCCGCCAGGCGGGTCAGCAGGCTCATCAGGTCCCCGTCGTCCCCCACCTCAAAACCGGACTGCTCCGACAGGGTGTGATAGAACAGCTCCCGGGGCAGACTGAGGCTGGCCGCCGCCACGCCGGTGCCCAGGTCGATGGAGGTGATCCTGGCCTCGCTGATGTTTTCGCAGGCCCCCAGGGCGGCGATGACGCCGTCCACCTCCCGGATATGCTGAAGCTGAGAGGTGCCCTGGCGGACCGCCTCATAGAGGCTGGCCTTGATGGGATGCTCCGTAGGCAGCGCGTCCACCCAGGGGGGCAGGAACAGGTCCAGCTCCTGCATGGGGAACTCGTAAAGAAC
>CAQVQZ010000161.1 GCA_948902155.1 uncultured Oscillibacter sp. | reverse complement strand
CATCTGGGAGGAGACGGAGAAGCGCTATATGCACCACTACAACTTCCCCGGCTACAGCGTGGGCGAGGCCAAGCCCGCCCGTTCCCCCGGCCGCCGGGAGATCGGCCACGGCGCTTTGGCCGAGCGGGCCTTGCTCCCCGTCATTCCGGACGTTGAGAAATTCCCCTACGCCATCCGCGTCGTCTCCGAGGTGGTGAGCTCCAACGGCTCCACCTCCCAGGGCTCCGTCTGCGGCTCCACCCTGGCGCTGATGGACGCGGGCGTCCCCATCTCCGCCCCCGTGGCGGGCATCTCCTGCGGATTGATTCAGGACGACGACGGCGGCTTCACCACCTTCATCGACATCCAGGGGGTGGAGGACTTCCACGGCGAAATGGACTTCAAGGTGGCGGGCACCAAGAAGGGCATCACGGCCATCCAGATGGACCTGAAAAACGACGGCCTCACCATGGAGATCATCAAAAACGCCCTGGAGATCACCTATGACGGGCGCTGCCAGATTCTGGACCAGATCATGCTTCCCGCCATCGCGGAGCCCCGGAAGGACGTCAGCAAGTACGCCCCCAAGATGCTGACCATGCACATCGACCCCTCCCGCATCCGGGAGGTCATCGGCTCCGGCGGCAAGGTGATCCAGAAAATCGTGGCGGACACCGGGGCGAAAATCGACATCAACGACGACGGGTCCATCTTCATCGCGGGCGTGGACGCGGCCTCCTGCGACGCGGCGAAAAAGTGCATCGACGACATTGTGTTTGTGCCCGAGATCGGCGCGCTGTACTATGGCCGGGTGGTCCGGCTGATGACCTTCGGCGCCTTCGTGGAGCTGGCCCCGGGCAAGGACGGGCTGGTCCACATCTCCAAGCTGGCGGACCACCGGATCGAGAAGGTGGAGGACGCCTGCAAGATCGGGGACATGATGTGGGTCAAGGTCACGGACATCGACGAAAAGGGCCGGGTGAACCTGAGCCACAAGGACGCCGTCCGGGAGATCAAGGCCAAGGAGGCCGCCGGCGAGCGGGTGAAATGATACGTTCTTGAAAGACTGCAACGACCCTCGATTTTGCGAAGCAAACTCCTGGTGGAGTACGTCCCCGGACGGGGAACGCAGCCAAAGAACTGTATCACGCTCTGACCGTCCGGCAGCAGACCAGGCCGAAGCGGCGGCAGCGCAGGGCTGCGGAGCAGGAAGCCAAAGGGCGGACCGGAAGGTCCGCCCTTTTTTGCCCTTGCATGGAAGGGCAGTTTGTGCTATGCTGTATGTGTGAAATTGGCGCTTGGCGCGTGTTTGATAAGGAGGAGCAGAAGATGAGGCGTTGGGTTTGGAAAGTGCTTCTGACGGCGGCGGCGGTGCTGGCGCTGGCGGGGACCGCCCTGGCGGCGGACCCGGTGACGGCGACGCTGGACAACGGCGTCGTGCTGACCCAGGACGGCACCGGGTGGAAGATTACCGGGTATACCGGAAGCGGCGGCCGGGTAGTATTGCCGTCTGAATATGACAAAAAAACGGTTGCTTCTGTCGGCGATGCGGCATTTAAATCCACTGCCGGCAGAAAGGTTTCCGAGGTAGTCTTTCCCAATACGATTACCAGTATCGGCGACAACGCGTTTGAAAACTGCGCAGGCTTGAAGACCGTCCTGTTCCTTCCGGACAGCACGGGCGACGTTACCATTGGAAAGAGCGCGTTTTCGGGCACGGGAATCAGCATGCTGGTGCTTCCCGATCAGCTGACGTCCATAGGAGAGTCGGCCTTTGCCAATAATATAAATCTGACAAAGGTGACGATTCCGGACAGCGTGACGGCCATTGGGAGCAAGGCCTTCGCAAATGACAGAGGGTTGAAAACGGTCTACATTCCTGCGGCGCTTAAGCCCGCGACTTCCGGCGGAACAAAACCGGTTTCCGCGGATGCGTTCGCCAACACCACGCTGGAATCCATCCACTATGGCGGAACCGATAAGGCAGATATCCTCTATGAGATTTTCGCCGCAATGCCTCCCGGACTGTGGAGAGATCAAGTCCACCTGGCGACGGACAGCACGCATATCAACCCGCCGACCTGCGAGGAAAACGGCCTTGTGATGGGCGGCGGATTCTGCCGGGAAGCCAGCGACAAGCAGACGGAAGCCTGCAAGGATCTGGCTGGTGACGAGATTACCATTCCCGCCCTGGGCCACGACTATCAAAGGCCGCTGGACGCCTTCAACTCCGAGGCGGCCAAGCACGCGGACTGCTCCACATGGGAGTGGACCTATGAGGCGCCGTGCCCCCGCTGCGGCCTGAAGGTCACCGGGACGGAGAAAATCCTCCCCAAGGAGGGCGCGGAACACACCTGGGTGGACGACAACGCGGAGGGGGAAGTCACGACCGCCCCCACCTGCACCGCCAAGGGCGTCAAGACGTTTCAGCAGACCTGCACCCCCGCGGACGGCAAGAAGTGCGGCGCGACCCGGACCCGGACGACGGAGATGGACGCCCTGGGACATACCTTCGCGGAGGACCGCGAGACGACGGAGGTCACCGTCAAGGAGGCCACCTGCGCGGAGCCGGGGATCAAGGGCTGGCGCAGGACCTGTCAAAATGAGGGCTGCGGCATAACGGAGCCCTGCCCCATCTGCGACGACCCGAACACGACGAAGGAGGCCCTTCTGGAGCATTGGGAGAGCTTCCTCCCCACGCCCCCGGGCCCCACGCCTGATCCCACCCCCGTCCCGGGCACCCGGGACGCCGATCCCGACGCAGATCCCCCCCCTCCCCACTGGGTCGAGGAATACACGCTGGACGCCGACGATTTAAAGTCCCATCCCCAGGACCGGCTCACGGAAACCGGCACGGCCTTCACGGCGGCGGACGGCGGCCCCTACGACTGCACCCAGGGCGGCAAGAAAACCACCACCTACAAGTGCGAGCTCTGCGGCAAAGAGGGCCTCACCGCCGTGGAGGATGAGCCCAAGAAGGACCAGCACAAGCCCGACCACGCGGAGGAGGTCACCCCGGCGGACTGCACCCATCCCATGCAGATCCGCATCCCGGAGGGCACCAAGTGCACGGTGTGCCAAAAGGAGATCGAGGCCGAGGTCCGGGAGGACGGCGAGCCCCTGGGCCACAAATGGGGCGACTTCACGCCGGACGCGGGCCAGAGCGCCGAGCCCAACGAGAACTGCGCAGCGAAGGACGTCACCGGCACCGTCGCCTGCACCCGGGGCAGCTGCGGCGCGTCGGAGAAGCGCACTCTCACCATCCCCGGCAAGGGGCGGCATACCTGGGGCGAGTGGGTAACCGTCACGAATCCCAGCGAGTCCGGGCCGGGCTCCAAGGAGCGGGTCTGCTCCGTCTGCGGCGAGAAGGAGACGGCCTCCATCTCCACCTGCCTCAACCATACCTACGGCGACTGGGAGATCACGAAGCCGGCCACCGAAACCACCCCCGGCTCCCGGCAGCGGATCTGCTCCGTCTGCGGCCACACGGATACGGAGGAAATCCCCGCCACCGGCGGAAGCGGCGGCGACAATCCCACCACTCCGCCGGAGACCACCCGCTACAGCATCGACCTCATCCAGGCCAGCAACGGGTCCGTCTCCGCGCCCAGCACCGCCGCCGCGGGAACCCGGGTCGTCCTGGACCTCTGGGCCGACTCCGGCTATGAGCTGGACCAGCTCCGGGTCACCAACGTGTCCAGCGGCTCCATCGTCAGCTGCACCTCTCTGGGCGGCGGACAGTACCGCTTCACCATGCCCGCGTCCCGGGTGGAGGTCCGGGTGAGCTTTGTCCGGAAATACTCCGGAAGCTCCTCCGGCTGGTCCGGGTCCTCCAGCTCCTCCTCTTCCCAGACGACGGACCCCTCCCTGATCCAGGGGCCGGTCCAGCCCGTTCCCCGGGCCGGCGCCTCCAGCCAGCTCTTCCGGGACATTCCCACCAGCCACTGGGCCGCGGGAGAGATCAACTGGGCCAACCAGATGGGCTATATGAACGGCACGGCGGGGCGCTTCAACCCCGACGGGAACATCACCTTCCAGCAGCTGTGGATGGTGCTGGCCCGGCTCACCGGAAGCCGCCCCGCCAACATGGCGGAGGCCCGGCGCTGGGCGGTGAACAGCGGCTTTGCCGAGGGGGCCTCTCCCACCGGCCTGGTCACCCGCCACCAGCTGGTGACCGCCCTGTACCGCAGCGCCCACCTCATGGGCAGCACCAACCGCAACACCACCAGCTTGGCGGGCTACGCGGACAGCCGCACGGTGCCCGCCTCCGCCAGGGACGCCTTCGCCTGGGCCGTGGCCAACGGCATCATCGGCGGAACCGGAAACGGCCGCCTGGCCCCCAACGCCACCCTCACCCGCGCCCAGTTCGCGGTGATCCTCTACCGCTTCAGCCAGCGCATCTGACCTGTTTTTCCGGAGGAAGCCGGAGTCCGGCAAAATGCCCGCCCCGTCTGCCCGGCGACCGGCCGGAGGGGCGGCAAGCGTACAAGGGGCGGGCGTTCAGCCCGCCCCTGTTTTCGAAAGGAGACACGCCTATGGATACCATTGCCGCCATCGCCGCCGGGGGGGGCGCCCCCTCCGCCATCGGGGTCCTCCGGATCTCCGGGCCGGACTGCTTCGCCGTGTGCGGGCGGGTCTTCCGGTCCGCCCGGCCCTTCGGGGAGTTGGAGGCCCGGCGGATGGTGCTGGGCGAGATGCTGGACCGGGAGGGCCGGGTCCTGGACCGGGGGCTGGCGGTGCGCTTCCCCGGCCCTCACAGCTACACCGGGGAGGACGCGGCGGAGTTCCACTGCCACGGGTCCCCGGTGGTCCTGCGGGAGGTGCTGGCGGCCCTCTTTGCCGCCGGGGCAAGGCAGGCGGGGCCGGGGG
>CAQVQZ010000160.1 GCA_948902155.1 uncultured Oscillibacter sp. | reverse complement strand
AGAAGAGCGCCATGACCCTGAAGCTCAATCGGATCGGTTAATCCACATATCCCCCCTGCGGGGTATTGACGCTTCCGAGTGAAGGCCCGGATGCCGTCAGGCCAAAAGGGCATCCGTTCGGATGTCCTTTTTGTTTTGTGAAAAACCCGCCGGGCCGATTTGTGAACAAACTCCGAACCCGCCCCCTTTTTCCCCCGTTTCCGCCGAAATCCGGGAAAAATCCCCGCAGTTCCCCTTATTTGCTCCAAAATCAAGAACCGGGCAAAACGCACAAAAAAGGAGGTTCCGCCATGCCCATTTTTGACACCCACGCCCACTACGACTCCGGCGGCTTCCAAGCCGACCGGGACAGCATCCTCGCCTCCCTCCCCGCCGCCGGGGTGGGCCTGGTGGTGGACCCCGGCTGTGAGCTGGAGAGCTCAAAGGCCGCCCTGGCCCTGGCGGAGCGCTACCCCTTCGTCTACGCCGCCGCAGGCATCCACCCCTCGAACTGCGCCGGGACCGGAGAGACGGAATACGCCGCCCTCCGGGCGCTCTGCCTGCACGAAAAAGTCGTGGCCGTAGGCGAGATCGGCCTGGATTACTATTGGAAGGACAACCCTCCCCGGGCCTTCCAGCAGAAGGTCTTCCGGCGGCAGATCGAGCTGGCCCTCGAGCTGGACCTGCCGGTCATCGTCCACGACCGGGAGGCCCATGGGGATTCGCTGGCCATCGCGCTGGAGTATCCGGAGGTCCGGGGGGTGTTCCACTGCTTCTCCGGCAGTCCGGAAATGGCGGAGGAATTGCTGAAACGGGGCTGGTATCTGGGCTTTGACGGGCCGATCACCTACAAAAATGCCCAAAAAGCCCCCGAAGTGGCGGCGGTAACGCCCCTGGACCGCATTGTGGTGGAGACGGATTCCCCCTATCTCTCCCCGGTTCCCTTCCGGGGAAAGCGGAACGACAGCCGGAATTTGCCCTATATCATCGAAAAATTGGCGGAATGGAAGGGCGTTTCGCCGGAAGAAATGACCCGCGTTACCTGGGAAAACGGGCTGCGGCTGTTTCCAAAAATCAAGGAAACGGGGGAACTATGAAACGAGTTTTGACAGTTCTTCTGCTTCTGGCGCTTTTGGGCGGCTGCGGCTCCCCACCGGCGGAAGCGGAACCAACTCCGCCTCCGGAGGAGGAAAAAGCCGATATTCTGCCGGAATTGCGACAGTTGGAGGCCATTTCCGCCCCCGCTGTCGTAACGGAGGGCCGGGCCCCGGCGGAGGATTACGAGCTGCCGCCCCTTCCCCCGGACGCTGATTGGACAACGTATCGGGAGAATATGAGCCGCTGGGTCACCGACGGCCCCCACATCGCGGTTCTGGCGGAAGACCGGGCGTCGGACGCGGCGCTTTACGGCCTGCCCCTCTACGCCAACAGCTCCGGGGAAAGCGTCCTGATCCGCTGGGGGGACAGCCTGGCGGAGTTCGACTGGAGCGTCTGTCCCGACCCCAGCGTCGTCCTGCCCCAGCTCTTCGGTTTCGACGTGGACGGCGACCAGGAGGAGGAACTGATCGTGATCTGCCACGTGGGCTCCGGCACGGGGGTTTCCCTCGACGAGCTGCATATCCTGGAAAAAGGCCCCGGCGGGACCCTGACGGAGAATGCTTTCCCTGAAAGCCTCTGGCGGGAAGCGCTTCCTGAGCTGTTCGGCACTGTGGAAATCAGCGGCAGGACCTTTGCCGTCCTGGGCCGGGAGCTGGTGGAGTGTACGGACACGGGCCTGGATTTGGATTCGGCTTCCCCCGGCAATATCGCGAATTTCAGCTTCGATGGGGAAAGCCTCTCTTTCCGGGGCGCTTTCGCCCTGTGCCGGAAGGGCAGCCCGATTCCGTGCTATGTGGCGGATACTTCCGCCTGGATTTCCTTCCGGGACGGCGTGTTTTCGATGCAAGGTTTTCACCTTTACAGCTATGATAACTAGGAGGAAACGCCTATGAAACGACTCTTTCTCGCGTTCCTTCTTCTGGTTTTCCTCAGCGGCTGCGCCGCCGCTCCGGCGGAGGCCCCTCCGGCGAAATCCGCAGAAGTACCGGCTCCGGAGGAAGCGCCCTTTGCTCTGCCGGAGACGGCGGAGGCGGAGCCGGTTTCCGCAGAGGCGGTCGTCACCGAGGGCCGGGCCCCGGCGAAGGATTATGATCTGCCTCCCTCCCCGCCTTGGGACGTTTACGGACGCCAATACGATATGCTCCGCTGGTCCTCCGGCGGGGTCCTGTCGATTCTCGCGGAGGCGCGGGACGCCGCCTTCTACGCCCTGCCCTATTCGGAGGACGCCAACGAGACGGCCCTCATCCGCTGGGGGGACAGCCTGGCGGAATTTGATTGGAGCTTCGTCACGCCCCGGCTGTTCCCGCCCCGCATGGCCGCGCTGGACCTGGATGGCGACGGAAAGGAAGAGCTGGCCGTCCTCTGCTATACCGGCAGCGGCACCGGCGTTTCCATCTATGAACTCCATGTGTTGGAGAAGAATCCGGACGGGACCCTGACGGACTATGCCATGCCGGGAAGCCTTTGGCAGGAGCAGCTTCCGTCTCTGATGACTATGTCCGGACCGGAGGCAGGAATTTCCTGATTCTGGGCCGTCAGCTGCTGGAGCTGGCCCCGGAAGTACCGGAGTGGGCGTCGGAGGACCGGATGGAACCTTCCGCCGGATGGATTGCGGACTTCAACCTCCTGACGGAAAAGAACGCCGTCCAGTTTCTGGGGGCGGTGAGCCTGTGGCGCCCAGACAACTATCTGGCCGGCTGCGACGCCAGCGTCGGATACCGGGACGGCGTGTTTACGCTTTCCGATTTTCATTTGTATTAAAACCTGTATTCACAGCTCAGCCGGCATTCTCCGGTTATGAATACAAGTTCTCAGTTTTCAAAACGGAGTGATTTTATATGGAAAAAGGCTTTACCATCACCTATGAGTACGGGGAAAACCTGTATGTCAACACCACGAACCGCTGCAATTTCAACTGTGAGTTCTGCCTCCGGCACAATGGGCACGGCGGCAGCATCTACACCCACAACCTCTGGCTGGAGCGGGAGCCCACCCGAGAGGAGATTCTGGCGGACATTGAGCGGCGGGACCTGGGGCAGTATCAGCAGCTGGTGTTCTGCGGCTTCGGAGAACCCAGCTACCGCATCGACGACATCTGCTGGGTGGTCGACCAGCTGAAGGCCAAGGGGAAAAAGCCCTTTGTGCGGATGGACACCAACGGCACCGGGAATCTGATTCACGGGCGGGACATCGCGCCGGAGTTTCAGGGGCGGTTCGACATGGTTTCCATTTCCCTGAACACGGACACGGCGGAAAAGTATGACGCGCTTTGTCATCCGGCGCAGAAAGGGGCTTACGAGGCGATGAAGGAGTTCGCCAAGGAGCTCAGGAAGTATGTGCCCACGGTGATGATGACGGTGGTGGACACGATTCCCAAGGAGGAAATCGAGAACTGCCGGAGGATTTGCGAGGAGGAAATCGGCGCGGTTTACCGGGTGCGGGAATATATTGAGGACTGAGCGTTCCTTTTCTCGAGAGAAAAGGAACCGAAAAGAGCTTTCGTGCGCTCTGAGGGTCTGGCGGGAAACCGGGCCGGAGCGACGGCAACGGAGAATGGAGGTTTTTTATGATATTTTCGATTCTTTGGTCCCTGATTATGGGCGCGCTGGTGGGCTGGATTGCCGGGAGGCTGATGGACGCCGAGGGGAGCCTGCTCCGCAACATCGTGATCGGCATCATCGGTTCCGCCGTGGGCGGCGCGGTATTCGGCCTGCTGGGATTTTACGCCCACGGGTGGATCGCCAGCCTGATCGTCAATGTGGCCGGCGCGTGCCTGTTTATCTGGATTGGGCGGAAATTGTTCCACTGAGGCGCGGGGAAAAGAAAAGGCTTTCACCGATTTTGGTGAAAGCCTTTTTCCTTTACAGCATTTGCAGCAGCTCGATCTGTTCCCCGGAGGGGCCGGTGAAGAACCAATTTTGCAGTCCACCGAAGAGGTCCGGCAGGACTTTCTTCTCCGGCGTCAGGAAGCGGACCCCCAACGCCTGGATTTCTGCCGCAACGGCGTCCAGGTCATCCACCAGGAGGGCGATATGGGGGATGTTCCCCTCCCCCATGGGCATGGAACCGGGGCTTTGAATCAGCTCCAGCACGATTCCGGCGAAGGAGACCAGGGCCAGCTTCTTCTCCCCCTCCGGCGTGGGGACGCTCCCCCGGCCCTTGACCGCGCCGCCCAATTTCTCGTAGAACCGTATGCTTTCCTCTATGTCCTTCGTATAGACCGCTACATGGCCCAGGCCCTGATAATGCTCGTTCATTTGATCTCTCCCATATGTCAAAGAGGGACCCGAAGGTCCCTCCTTGCTGTTTGTGTGTTCCGCACTTCCAAAAGCTCCCGGCATCGCAATTCTACGTTGCCGTCGCTTCGGCCCGGTTCATCACCAGACCATCAGAGCGCGCTAAAGTTCTTTTGGTTACTTTTCTTTCAAGAAAAGTAACTCAGCACTTTTCGAAGACGGTGGCTACGCCCATGCCGCCGCCGATGCAGAGGGTGGCCAGGCCCTTCTTGGCCTCGGGACGCTTCTGCATCTCGTGGAGCAGGGTGACAATGATGCGCGCGCCGGAAGCGCCCACGGGATGGCCCAGAGCAATCGCGCCGCCGTTGACGTTCAGCTTGGCGGAATCAAAGCCCAGCTCGCGGCCCACGGCGATGGACTGAGCGGCAAACGCCTCGTTGGCCTCGATGAGGTCGATGTCGTCGATGGTCACGCCGGCTTTCGCCATGGCCTGACGGGAAGCGGGCACGGGGCCCACGCCCATGATCTTGGGATCGACGCCGCCCTGGCCCCAGC
>CAQVQZ010000159.1 GCA_948902155.1 uncultured Oscillibacter sp. | reverse complement strand
TTGTTGATGTTGGAGAAGTCCAGCTCCGGGTCCACGCCCTGGGTATACATGTTCATGGCCAGGGTCACCAGGTCCACGTTGCCGGTGCGCTCGCCGTTGCCGAAGAGGGTGGCCTCCACCCGCTCGGCTCCCGCCAGCAGGCCCATCTCCGTGGTGGCCACGCCGCAGCCCCGGTCATTGTGGGGATGGAGGGAGATGATGGCCCGGTCCCGGCCGGGGAGCTTGCGGATGAAATACTCCATCATGTCGGCGAACTGGTTGGGCATGCAGTTCTCCACCGTGGTGGGGAGGTTCAGGATGACCTTCTTCTCCGGCGTGGCGTGGAGGTGGTCCAGCACCGCCTGGCAGATATCCACGGCATAGTCCATCTCCGTGCCCATGAAGGACTCGGGGGAGTATTCAAAGCGCAGGTTCATGCCCCCGGCGATGACGGGCTGGCTCATCTCGTAGATCAGGTCGGCGGCGTCGGTGGCGATCTTGGTGATGCCCTCGCAGTCCATGTGGAAGACCACCTTCCGCTGGAGGGTGGAGGTGGAGTTGTAGAAGTGCAGGATCACGTTCTTCGCGCCCCGGATGGCCTCAAAGGTCTTTTTAATCAGGTGCTCCCGGGCCTGGACCAGCACCTGGATGGTCACGTCGTCGGGGATGTGCCCCCCCTCGATCAGCTCCCGGCAGATCTCATACTCCGTCTCGCTGGCGGAGGGGAAGCCGATCTCGATCTCCTTCACGCCGATATCCACCAGCGTGTGGAAATATTCCAGCTTCTCCGCCAAGTTCATGGGGTCGATGAGGGCCTGGTTGCCGTCCCGCAGGTCCACGGAGCACCAGACAGGGGCCTTGGTAATCCTCCGGTCCGGCCAGGTGCGGCCCCGAATGGGCTGGGGCTGGAAGGGAATGTACTTTTCAAATCCGGGTTTCATAGCGGCGTCCTCCTTGCAAAATATGGCGTCGGCTGGGTCAGGGGACAAGAAAACGCCCCCGACTCCTTCGAGTCAGGGGCGTGTCAATCAACACGCGGTACCACCCTGGTTCAGCCGCCGGTTGCCCAACGGCCCTCACAGCCTCTAACAAGGCTTCGGCCAATAACGAGGCCGGCCGTCCCCGCCTAAACCGGAAAACCGATCTCAGCGGAGCCGCTCGAGGGCCAGTGACATTCCTCCCCTCCGCGCCGCCTCGCAGCATCCGGCGGCTCTCTGAAGCGTGTCTGGAAAGAATTTTCTCCCTGTCATCGCGTTTGCACATGTTCCGTTGGGCTTTAAGATACAGGATTTCCGGCGGTTTGTCAATAGAAATTTTTGCCCCTTCTCCCCCGGCCGCGGCAAAATTCTTCGTCATTTTTGCCAAAAACGCCGGTATCAGCGGGATATGCGGCGGTTTCGGGGCTGGATTTACCGGGATTTTTCCCGCCGCTTCGGGGCAGATTAGAGGAAACAGAGAATTTCGAAATGCTCTTGACAAGTTTGGGCGGAATCTGTATAATAGCCATGTTAACGCCATGTGATATGGCCCTTAAAGTATCCTGGAAGTAGCCGGATACCTCGGAGGGAGGGAAAATATAGATGTCTGAGATCCATGTGAAGGAAAATGAATCCATCGACAGCGCGCTGAAGCGTTTCAAGCGCAGCTGCGCCAAGGCCGGCGTCCTGGCCGAGGTCCGGAAGCGGGAGCATTACGAGAGTCCCAGCGTGAAGCGGCGCAAGAAGTCTGAGGCCGCTCGCAAGAACAAGAAGCGCTATTACTAAGCGACGCGTTTTAAGCCGCCGTGCCCGTGGGCACGGCGGCTTTTTCCTGTCCGCCTGCAGCCCCCGGCAGGAGGCCGCCGGAGGGGCCGGGGGCTGCAAATCCATGTTTGGAGGGGTGCCTAGGGGGTGTCTTCAAACAGGCTCTGGGGGGTCTTCCAATTCCCGGAATACCGGATGGGGGCTGATTTTTTCGTCAGGCAAGGCGCTTCGGCGCAGGAATCCTGACGGATTTCAAGCCGAAGCAGCGCAGCATGGCGGAAAAAGACGTCCCAAGACGGGGTTTTGGGAATTGGAAGGCACCCGCTAGGCCCCTTCAAGATGAATCACGCACCGCCCCAGGGCATAGAAGGGCTCCGCCGCCGTGGGTGCCAGACCCTCCACCACCTCTGCCTCGGTCAGGACGGAGACGGATTTGAAGCACACCGGCAGAATGGGCATCTGCCCCTTGAGATGGGTGCAGAGGGCCCGCATAGCCGCCCTCCGGTCCTCCGCTCCGGCAAACTCCGCCAGCAGGCGGCTGGTCTCGGGATTGGACCAGCGCCCGTAATTCAGCGCTCCGCCGGGCTCCAGCAGACTGCTCAGGTTCCAGTCGGCGGCAAGCCGGACCTCCCCATAATACAAGTCGAAGTCCCCGGCCTCCAGGGCGGCGGCATATTCCTCCCAGGGCAGGACCCGGACCTCCACCGGCAGGCCCCCGGCGGTCCAGCTCTCCGCCAGATACCCGGCAATGGCCCGTTTGAAGCTGTTCTCCTCATTGACCAGCAGAGTCAGGGGCCTCTCGGGCACATAGCCGCTGGCGGCCAGGGCGGCGGCAAAGGCGTCCAGAGAATTCTCCTCCTCCAGGTCCGCGGGATAGAGGGACGCGGCCGGGGACACCGGGAAGCCGGCGGCGGTCCCGTGGCCCGAGAGAAACGCGCCGGCCACGTTGGCCCGGTCGATTCCCGCCGACAGCGCCCGCCGGAGGGCGGGACTGTCCAGCGGCGCCCGGGAGGCGTTGCAGCCCACATACTGCAGCACGGTGGTTTCCGCGTCCACGCAGTCCACGCTGCCGGTGGTGCTCACCGCCAGCACGCCGGTGAGGTCCGCCGTGATGAGCTGCACCTCGTGAGAGGAAAAGCGGTAGAGCATGGCGGCGGGGTCCGCCGCCTCCACCAGGGAGATCCGCTCCACGGGCTGGCTCTCCCCCCTCCACCAGGCTTGGTTCGCAATGAGGTAGGCTCCGGTTTCCTCCTCCGCGTAGAAGTAGGGCCCGGTGCCGACGGGCGCGGCGGCGTCCTGGACCCCGGCCTTCACAATGGGAATATCCAGCAGCGCGGGAAGGCCGGTGTTGGGGCGGTTTAAAACGACGGTTACCTCGTTTCCCCTGGCGCCGACGGAGGCGATTCCGGAGAGGCGGCTGCCGTAGCGGGCGGACTCCCGGGCCCGGTCCAGCGAGGCCTTTACGTCCCGCCCCGTCAGGGGCGAGCCGTCGGAGAACTGCACCCCCTCCCGGAGGGAAAAGGTGTAGCGGACGGCGGTCTCGTCGCGGGTGTAGCCCGCACACAGGCACAGCTGGGGCTCAAAGCGTTCATCCAGGCGGAACAGCCCCTCGCAGAGCAGGGAGGCCGCCACCTGCTGCATCCCGTCGGCGCAGTCCACAGGGTCCAGGCTCTGCCCCGGCATATAGGGCAGGGCAAAGCGCTCCGGCAGGGCGGTTCCCTTCTCCTCTGCCGGCTCCTCCTCCGGCGGAAGCAGCATGCCGCCGGTCCCGTCGATCTCCTCCGGCGGCTCCTCCTGCCAGCAGCCGGCCAGAAGCAAAAGGGGCAGAAGCAGCGCCGCCAGCGCGCGCAAGCGTTTTTTCATACGTCACCTCAACGGACAAGGAATCAGGGATCGAACCCGCAATCCCTGACTCCCCGTTTCACACGTTTCAAACCTGTAACCGGCATTCGCCGGCCCCTCACCTTCCCGCGGCAACGGCCCCGCACTGGACTCCCCGGGCCTCTCCCATCTTCCGGTGGGACCAGAAGAGGTCCCGGCGGCAGGCGGTGCAGAGGCCGGAAGCCTCGATGTGCTCCGGCAGGACCCCGGCCCGCAGCAGCCATTGGCGGTTCAAGCCCTCCAGGTCCACATGCCACTTCGGGCCCCGCTTTTCAAGACAGGGCTCCGCCTCTTCGCCCAGGGCCGCCCGCATGGCGGCGGGGACGTCCTCGTCGCTTTCAAAGCAGCACTGCCCGATGCAGGGCCCCAGGGCGGCCTGCAGGCGCTCCGGCCGGGAGCCGTAAAGGCGCTCCAGCTCCCGGACGGTCTTCTCCACAATGCCCCCGGCGCAGCCCCGCCACCCGGCGTGAGCCGCCCCCACGGCCCCGGTGTCCGGGTCCCGGAGAAGCACCGTCCCGCAGTCGGCGGAGAAGACGAACAGCGTCAGCCCCGGCACGTCCGTGACCAGGGCGTCGGCGCTGTCATAGTCCCGCTCCCGGAAGAGGCCCTTTCCGGCGTCCTCTTCCGTACAAACCCGGACCGCCGTCTCATGGACCTGCCGGGAAAGGACGGTCCGCTCCAGATCCGCGCCGATGGCGGCGCAGAAGCGGCGGTAATTTTCCAGCATGGCGTCCCGGCCGTCCCCCATGCCGGGGCGGAGGTTCAGGCTGTCCCAGGGGGCGGGGGAAACCCCGCCCAGGCGGGTGGAGAAGCCGTGGCGGACGCCGCGGAAATTGGGCGCGGTGAACCACACCAGGCCGTTTTGTTCATGGGTTTCAAAGGGCATGGGAACCTCCTTTTCTCTTCCCCTGAAAGGGAGGGCTGATACTCGCCCTGACGGGCGGGGGGCAGCAGCCATGATGATGGCTGGTGCATTGCACCAGCCATCGCTGGCATCCAAGCCCGCCCCGCCCGCAAGGGCGCGAACAGGCCCATCAGTTCTGATGGTATTCCGGACAAGTGCACTTCTTCCACTTCAGCCCGCTGCCGCAGGGGCAGGGGTCGTTCCGCCCGATCTTCACCACCCGGGCGGGCTGCTTCTTGGGCTTGGTGCCGTCGCCGCCCACGTTTTCCACCATGCCTTTCGCGACCCGCTCCCGCTTGACCTCCTCGTCCTTGCGCAGGCGCACGGAGTACAGCCGCCGGACGGTCTCGTCCTGGATGGCGGCGATCATCTCCT
>CAQVQZ010000158.1 GCA_948902155.1 uncultured Oscillibacter sp. | reverse complement strand
GCTGGCCCCACTTGCGGCCCTGGGCCACGTCCATGGGCTTCTGCTCGCCGATGTCCGCCCCGGCCACGAAGGAGCGGCCCTCGCCGGTGAGGATGAAGGCCCGGAGCTCCGTATCCTTCTCCACCTCGCCGATCAGCGCCTCCAGGTCGGAAACGACCTGAGAATTCAGGGCGTTCAGCGCCTCGGGGCGGTTGATGGTGGCAATGCCGATGCCATCCTGCTTCTCATAACGAACGGTCTGATACATAGTTGGGATCCTCCTTCATTTTTTTCGGGGCCCTTCCCCCGTTTTTACCCGACCGATATTATAGCAAATTCCGTGCCAGGTTTTCAAGCCGCAGTTTCTGCCGGAGAAGACAGTTTCCTGTTCAGAATGCCAAAAAAACGGGGGGTCTTTTCTCCGTTTGGGACAGGGTATTTTTTGGAAATCCCGCGGATTATTCATTTTTGAATAGACCGGAGGGAGGGCGCACGCGGACCCCGCGGCCGCCCCTTTGTGAAAAACGTGGAGACTGCGGCGCCGTTTCTGTGAAAACCGCGCAAAGAACCGGAATACAGGGGCCGTTTATTCACAAATGAATAGAATCAATTCATTTGTGAATAGGCGCCGCGTCTCCTCCGCTGGGACCGCCTGGAAGGCCGGAGAAAAAATTCTTAATTTTTTGAAGAATTTCACGGCGGCGTTTCGTATTATAGGCGTCGGACGACAGGGGGTCCGCCGGGAGGCGTCCCGGCGGACCTGGGAGGGGGGTGGCAGGACGGCGTGGCAGCCATGACAAAGGAGCGGTTCTCGGAGCTGGTGCTGCAATATGAGCGGCTGGTGTATACCGTCTGCTTCCAGCTGGTCCGGGACGCCGCGGCGGCGGAGGACCTGACCCAGGAGACCTTTCTCTCCGCCTACATTCACCGGGCGGGCATGCCGGAGGGCTGCGAACGGCAGTGGCTCAGCCGCATCGCCGCCAACAAGGCCAAGGACCACCTCCAAAGCGCCTGGAACCGCCGGACGGTGCTCCCCGGGGAAGAAGCGCTGACCAGAGGCCTGGCCCCGCCCGCCGAGGAGGCGGTCCTCCGGCGGAGCGGGGAGGCGGAGATCGTAACAGCGCTTCAAGCGCTGAAGGAGCCCTACCGGCAGGTGTGCCGATTGTGCCTGCTGGAGGAGCGGAGCCCGGAGGAGGCGGCCCTGGCCCTGGGCAGGCCGGTGAAAACCGTTTATACACAGCTCTCCCGGGGGAAAAAGCTCCTGCGGGAGGCATTGGAAGGGAGTGGAAGACATGGTATTCCGTGAGGACGGGCATTTGAGCACCGGGGCCCTGGAGGCCCTGGCCCGGAACGAGGACGCGTTTGACGAGCTGGAGCGGCTGGAGATCGCGGAGCATCTGGCCTTCTGCGATTACTGTTTACAGCGCTACGCCCTGGCCCTGGAGGAGGGGACGCTGCTGGTCCCGGAGCGGTCCTGCCGGAGGGCCCTTTGGAGCCGGGTCCGGAGCCGGGCCATCCGCCTGGTTACCGGCCGGTACGCCACGGCGGCCGCCTCCGTCGCCCTGGCCCTGACGGTTCTGTGGGGCGGGGAGCGGGCGGAGTTCCCCCGGCCCGCCCTGCCGGAGGACCGGCCCAGCGTCTCCCGGCAGCTGACGGAGCTGGCCGGAGGGGTCAGCGATACCCTGCGGGGAACCGTGGGCGGACTGTCGGATTTTTTTGACGGGTTCCGGCCCGGTCGGTTTATAGAAGGAGGAAACGAGGCATGAAAGCCATTAAAAAATTTTTGTGGGGCTGCTGGTACCTGCTCTGGTCCTGCGTCCCCGGCTGCGGACAGATGTGTCTGGGCTACATGAAACGGGGCATTTCCCAGACCATGATTTTCACCGTCATGGTGTTTATCGCGGTGTTCCTGGAGATGGGAGCCCTGTCGGTCCTCATCCTGCCCCTGTGGGCCTACTCGTTCTTTGACAGCTTCAACCTCCGCCGCCAGATTCGGGAGGGGATGGCCCCGGAGGATGAGTTCATGTTCGGATTGTCCGACATGGACGCCCGGAAGCTTAGCCGCATTCTCAGCCGCCGGGGGAGCCTCATCGGCTGGCTGCTGGTGGCGGTGGGGGCGTACAGCCTGTATATGACCGTGGCCCGGAACCTGCTGGCCCCCTGGCGGGACATGTGGCTCGTCGACTGGCTGTACGATCTGCTGGTCTGGGATATGCCCCGGATCCTGGGGACGGTGCTGATCATCGCCCTGGGCATCTGGTTCATCAAGGGGCCCAAGGCCCCCAAGGACGGCGGTTCCTATGACGGCCCCTCCTACACGCCCCCCAGGGGCCCCGCGGAGCCCCCGAGGATGAGAGAAACCCCCTGGACGCAGGCGGAGAGCGCCTTCCATGAGAAGCCGGACCCTAAGGCCCCGGAGGTCCCCCAGGCGGAGGAGCCGGAACAGCCCGCGGAACCCGTGCCCGTGACCCTGGAATGGAAGTCGGAGTTCAACGTGGAGAAGTACGAGAAGGAGCTCCAGGAGAGCCAGGAGGCGGACCATGACGGCCGGTGAGGGAATGGCCGCCCGGCCCCAGCGCCGGGTGGGGACCTTTACCCTGGGGGTGGTCCTGGTGGCGGCGGGGCTGGGGATGCTGGTCTCCCTGCTGTGGCCCCAGGTGGAGATCGGGTGGCTGCTGAAGGCCTCCCCCCTCATCCTGGTGGCCCTGGGAGTGGAAACCCTGCTGTCCGCCCGGGGCGGCGGAAAAGTCAAGTACGACTGGGTTGGAATGCTCCTCTGCTTCCTCCTCGTCGGGGCGGGGCTGGTGTTCTACGCCGCCGCCTGGGCCTGGGAAAACGGGGAGGTTTTCAACGCCCGCGACTGCTCCCGCTGCGCCGACGAAACCGGCTACCGCATGGACTACGCGTTCTTCAACGGCTTCGACTCCCACACCCTCTATCTGGAGGCCGGGGATACCCTGGCGGGCCGGATCGACACATACAGCGGCTGGCTGGAGGTGGAGGTCAGCGGCGAGGACGGGGAGACCCTTCTGGAGGGGTCCCCGCTGAACGGGGAACAGTCCGTGGAGATTCCCAGGACCGGGGATTACACCATCCTGGTCCACGGGCGGAAGACCGGCGGGGCGTTCTCCTTTGAGCGGGTCCCTGCGGACAGCGGACTGCCGGAGGAGGTTCTGGCCCCCCCGGCGGTTCCTGGGGCCCCGGAGAAGGCAGGCTGAATCAAAAAAAGGCCGGAGGGCGCGTGTCCTCCGGCCTCTTCTTAGAGCACTTCTCAAAAATACTGAGAAAAGTTCAGCGGTTCGGAAATTGCATGGCCGCGTTGTCGTCCTTGACGGGCGCCAGCCCGCCTGCGTCCTCCGCCTTGCCCTGCAATTCCCGCCCTCGCTTCCTTTTTTCTCATTATTTTAGAGAACTGCTCTAATTTTTAATCTCCCGCTCCAGGGTGACAATGACCCCCATGCTCATCACCAGGTTGGGACACATGGCCGCCAAACGCCAGCCCTCCTCAGCAAGGCGGTTGAGCGCCTCCTCACACTCCTTGAGCTGGAGAAAGCTCAAAACCTGATACTCGTACAGATTGAATTCCTCCTCTTTGATAATATGGCAGGGGCCGCCGCCCTCGGCGGCCCGTCTTCCTGCGGCCCGGCGCTCCCGTGGAACGGGCGGGCCCGCCCTTACGCGGAACGCCTCCCCATCCGGAGGCACTCCAGGCTGTAGGTCACCTGCAGGACCCCCCAGACCAGCAGCAGGACGAAGACCGGGAGGACGCTCATCTCAAAGACCATGCTCGCAACCACCAGCACCAGCCAGAGCCCCAGGCAGAACCGGCTGGCCACCATGTAGGCCCGGTAGCAGGCCTGGCCGATCTGGCGGCGCTCCGACTCGTCACAGCTCTCCAGCCACTTCTTTTGGAACTTCGTGTCGTAGACGCTGCCGTGCTTCTCCGGGTTCATCCGGCGGGTCAGGTCCACGGCCTTCTGCTGGGCGAAGAGAACGAGGCCGCAGGAGAGGACGAACACCCCCACCAGGGCCAGGGCGGACATGTCCCCGTCGATGCAGTAGACGCAGAAGGCGGCCATGAAGAAAAAGTTGATGAGGAGCTGAACGGCGCTGAGGAGCAAGACCCAGTTTAAAGCCGCGTCGATGGACTCCGAAGTCTCGTCCTCGTCCCCGCCGTCCCAGGCAGCGTACTTTTTCGCCGCGGAGCGGTAGAGGAGAAAGCAGCCCCCCAGGGTCGGAACCGATGTAACGGGGATGCCCCAGGGGGTGGCGGCCTCCAGGGCGCGGCTGAGCCCCTCCGCCAGGGCGGCGGCCTCCAGGCCGAAGGCCCGGCTGCATCCGACGGCAAAGCCGATGACGCCGCCCAAAAGCAGCGACCCCAGCATGGTCAGGACGAACTTGGGCAGAGCCTTCCAGTTCTCGCCCTTCTCTTGTTTATTCATGGGTCCCTTCCTCCTCATAGGTAAAGATGTCTTCCACCCGCACGGCACAGATCTTCGCCAGCTTCAGCGCCAGGGTCACGGAGGGGGAGTAGTCTCCCCGCTCAATTTGGCTGATGGTCTGCCGGGAAACCCCCGCCAGGCGCCCCAGCTCCTGCTGGTTCACCCCCAGGCGGGCCCGGTGCTCCTTCAGCCGGTTGTACAGCGGCATTCCGTCACCTCCCTGCGTTTTGACAAGAGGGGTTGTCTTTATGACAATGATTCTTGTCAAAACCGAGTATAGCACTGACAAGGATCGTTGTCAATAGGGCGTGGGAAATTTTATATTCCGGCGGCAGAACGGAGGCCGGCGGGGCTGTCCCGCGCCCTTGGGCCCTCCACGCGTTTCCAGGGGCATATTTTTCAACAGCAAATTTCCGAATTGCTCTTGACCTTCCGGGAAAAATCCTTTAAAATAAGGGTTTGTGTACGG